>JAQXNQ010000340.1 GCA_029098085.1 Oscillospiraceae bacterium | reverse complement strand
GGAGCGCACCAACCCCACCTGGCCCTGCACCTGGTTCACTCCCCGCTGCGACGGCAAGGAAGGCAGTGCCTTCAAGGACGCCTATACGGTTATGGGCAACTGGGGCGCCAACCACGGCGCCATCAGCTACGGCCACATCGGTGCTGACCTGATCACCTTCTGCTCCATGCTGCGCATCCCCGTCTGCATGCACAATGTCCCCGATGAAAAGATCTTCCGTCCCGCTGCCTGGAACGCCTTTGGCATGGACAAGGAAGGTCAGGACTACCGCGCCTGCCAGACCTACGGCCCTCTGTACAAATAAGCATCTGTTCAGCCACGCCGTCCGGATCCGCAGGGGTTCGGACGGCCCGCTTTGCTTTTCTAACCTGAAAGGAGTCCTCTATCATGACCAGCAAGGAATGGTTCAAACAGGCACAGTTCGGCATGATGATCCATTGGGGACTGTACGCTCTCCCTGCCGGCGAATGGAAGGGGCAGCGTACCCCGCACATCGGTGAATGGCTGCAGGCGGAATACCGGATCCCCATGAAGGAATACGAGCGGCTGGCCTCCGCCTTCAACCCGGTGCTCTTTGACGCTGAGGAATGGGTGAAGCTGGCCAAAGGCTGCGGCATGCAGTATCTGGTTGTCACCTCCAAGCATCATGACGGCTTTGCCCTGTATCACTCCAAAGTCGACCCCTACAATGTCTACGACGCAACGCCTTTTCACCGGGATGTGCTGGCCGAGCTGGCAGCCGCCTGCGCGAAGTATGATCTCAAGCTGGGCCTCTACTATTCTCAGGATCTGGACTGGCACGAGCCGGACGGCGGTGGATACACCATCGGCCACACCAACATGGGCGGCACCACCAGCTGGACCAATGACTGGGATTTTCCTGACGCCTCCAAAAAGGATTACAGCCGTTACCTTGAAAAGAAGGTCAAGCCCCAGCTGAAGGAAATTCTCACCGGCTACGGCCCGCTCTGCCTGATCTGGTTTGACACTCCCCGAACCATCTCGCTGCAGCAGAGCCAGGAGCTGTACGACATGGTGAAGTTCTATCAGCCCAATTGCCTGGTCAATTCCCGGATCGGCAATGGGCTGGGCGATTATCGCTCCATGGGCGACAACGAAATCCCCGATCAGGATTTTCTCGAGGCGCTGGTGGAATCCCCCACCACCCTCAACGACACCTGGGGCTACAAGAGCTTCGACAACAACTGGAAACCCGCCGATCAGGTCCGCGCCATCCGCAGGCATCTGAACGACCGGGGCGTCAACTACCTGCTGAACATCGGCCCGGATGCGCTGGGCCGCATCCCTGCGCCGGCTGAAGCCATCCTCCGGGAGCTGGCACAGCCCTGACCCAAACCAAGGAGGTTTTTTCAATGCTGAAAGGGATCCCCCCCATTCTCTCACCCGAGCTGCTGAAGGTGCTCTGTGAAATGGGTCACAGCGACCGCATCGTCATCGGCGACGGCAATTTTCCTGCTGAAACCATGGGCAAAAACGCCATTGTCATCCGCTGCGATGGCCACGGCGTGCCCGAGCTGCTGGACGCCATCCTGCAGGTTTTCCCGCTGGACACCTATGTGGAAAAACCCGTGAGCCTGATGCAGGTCATGCCCGGCGACACGGTCGAGACCCCCATCTGGGATACTTATAAGGAAATCGTCGCCAAACACGACGCCCGCGGCAGCGAGGCCATCGGCGAGATCGAGCGCTTCGCCTTCTATGACGAGGCCAAAACCGCCTACGCCATCATTGCCACCGGCGAGACCGCCCTGTACGCCAACATCATGCTGCAGAAGGGCGTTGTCTGATCAATAAGGAAAGAAGGAAACAACATGGAGTATATGGACATCCGCGAGCAGATGTGCGACGTCTGCCATAAAATGTGGCAGCTGGGCTGGGTCGCCGCCAACGACGGCAACGTCTCGGTCAAGCTTCCCGACGGCAATTTTCTTGCCACCCCCACCGGCATCAGCAAGAGCTTCATCACCCCCGAAAAGCTGGTGGTGATCGACAGCGAGGGCAAGGTCATCGACGGTCTGCCCGGCTACAAGCCCTCCTCCGAGATCAAGATGCATATGCGCTGCTACAGAGAGCGTCCCGATGTGGGCGCCGTCGTGCATGCCCATCCCCCCACAGCCACCGGTTATGCCGTGGCCGGCAAGAGCATGGACGAGTACTCGATGATCGAAACCGTCATCGCCGTCGGCTCCATTCCCCTGACCCCCTACGGCACCCCCTCCACCGAGGAAGTGCCCGAGGCCATCACCCCCTACCTGCAGGAGCATGATGTGATGCTGCTGCAGAACCACGGCGCTCTGACCGTGGGCTGCGACCTGATCACCGCCTACTACCGGATGGAGACCCTGGAGCTCTACGCCAAGATCAGCCTGACCGCTCATCTGCTGGGCGGCGCTCAGGAGATCCCCCGGGACAAGATCGACACCCTGCTGGATCTGCGAGAGAACTACTATCACGTGACCGGCAAGCATCCCGGCTACAAGAAGTACAACAAGTAAGGCCTTCAGGGGGCGGATCGGACGATCCGTCCCCTGCGTTTTTAAGGCGTCAGGCAGGGAAAGGATATACACAATGGCCAATTTGAAAAGGCTTCCCGACTCTTTGAACCAGTCGGAAAGCCCTTTCATTTTATCGTGCTGTTTCTCAATCTGCAAATCCAAGGAGCGTCTTCAGCTTTTTCCACTCCGTTCCGGGATCGGCGGACAGGCTGAAGGACTGACCGTTTTCGGTCCACAGCATCAGCGAAACCAGCCCGCCGCTGCCCTTCAGGGTCACAGCCAGTCCGGCAACCTCAACGGTTTCCGAGGTCTCATAGCTGTTCCAATCGCCGCTGATGTCATCGCTGCCTTCCGCCGTCCGGTACACAAAGGAAACCCCGTCCTGCTCCCAGCAGAGCTGCAGCAGACTGCCGGCAATGACTGAAATCTCCGCATCGGACGGCACGCTTTCCGGAATCAGCGGCGAAAAGCCCAGCAGCCCCGCAGCTTCCTCCCGCGTCTCGCAGGAGAGCACCGGATTGGGAATTCCAACCATATAGGGAACTTCTTCCCGCTCCGAACCATCCCCCGCTTCAGAAGTCTTCCCGGAAGCTTCCGAACCGTCAGAGGAGTCGGCAGACTCCATTCTTCCGGAGCTTCCATTTTCGGTGTCTCCGTCCGTTTCACCCGACTGAGATGAAATCTCTCCCGTCAGCGCATTCTCCCCGTCTCCGGCGATGGGAAGGGCCGTAAAGGTGGCCGCGTCCGAAGCATCGCTGCCCTTTGTGTCTTCGGCGTCGTTTTCCGCAGCGCCTTCTTCGCCCGTCAGGCAGGCTTCCATTGTCGCCTCGCCCGCCGCCTCATTCTGCTTTCGGGATTCTGCCGAAGCGGAATCCGCCGTTTCAGCAAAGCCCGCTGCCTCCGTGCTGCTGGTCGCTGCGGACGAGGAGGCCGCCTTCTGCGACAGATTCGCCGTATCGATGCCGGACAGATTCATCCAGACGCCAGCCGCTCCCATCAGCGCCAGACAGGCAGCCGCCCCGCAGACCGGTTTCACCCAGCGGCGGGGGACAAAGCCATGGACGGCCCGCTCTTTTTCCTCAGCCGCAGCCAGCACCCGCTGCCGCAGCGCATCGGAAACGGTGAGTCTGTCCATGGCCGACTTATAGCTCTTCCTCAAGATCCACCGCTCCTTTCAAAGTTTTCTTCAGTATTGCCCGGGCACGAAACAGCAGCGACCGGACAGTGGGCTCCTTTTTATGGAGAAGCCTCGCGATTTCCGCCACGCTGCAGTCTTCATAATAAAACAGATGGATAACCTCCCGATATTTTTCCGGAAGCGCCAGCACAGCATCCAGTACCTCGCTGCCTTCCTGCCAGTCCGGTTCTTCCGCAGAAAGGGTGACCTCTTCCAGGTCTCTGTGCCGGTTCCAGGGGGAGCGAAGACGATTGCGGCAGAGATTGATGGTAACCCGGATCAGCCAGGCCTTGCGGTGCTCCTCGCTTTCAAAGGAGGGCCTGCGCTCAATGAGCTTCAGGAAAACGTCCTGCAGCACATCCTCCGCATCTGCCTGATTTTTCAGGCAGGAGAAGGCCAACCGCAGAATCATGCCGCCGTATCGGTTCAGAAGGGTGTCCAGCGTTTCATCGCGCGCCAATGAAGCCGGTTCCATGTCCCCCCTCCTTTCATCTATTAGTACCCTTCAGCCTTCCAAAAAGTTGCAGGGGGAAAAATCTTTTTTCATTTTACCAGTTTTTGTGTGTTTTGGCAAGAAAACTTTTTCTATGCAGGGAAATTTCCCCAAAATCTGGCCCGAAAAAGGCAAAAGCGTCCGCCTCCGGCTGAGGGAGACGGGCGCTTCTGTTTATTTCCGGTTGGACATGCCGAAGACGATGGAGGCCAGACCCTTCCGGGCAATATAGGCCGGCTCGCCGAAGGTCATGCCCTTGAACAGCTCGTAGTCCACATCGTCATGGAGTACCAGATCGATCAGATCGATCAGATCCGTTACCCGCTTCATGCAAAAGGGCTGATAGGTATCAAAGGGATAGCTGCCGCCTTCCTGCTGCCGGTGACCGCTGAAGAAGGGGAAGGTTTCATAGCCCCTGCTGATCATCTGACCGGCAAAGTGCAGCAGGTTCTCCCGGTAGACCGACAGGTCGCAGGCCATGGGCACCTGCATCCAGACGCCCAGGGTGTCGCCGCAGAAGCAGAGCCCCCGCTTGCGGTCCACATAGCAGACGCTTCCCGGCGTATGCCCCGGCAGCGCCAGCACCTCAATCTCATAGCCGCCGCCCAGGTCGATCCGGTCGCCCTCTTTGACCGGCACCGCCCGGGAAAGATCCAGCTTTCTGCCGTCCAGCATCTGCTCCATAAAGGGCTGTGCCAGCAGCTCCTTTTCCGCCTCAGCCATATAGAAGCGGTCAAAGAGATCAGCGTGATAGATATGATCCCCGTGACCGTGGGTGACGGCCAGCTCCACCGGCAGACGGGTCAGAGAGTGCACCACCTCCAGCAGATCGCCTTTGCCCCAGCCGGTGTCGATGAGCAGGGCCTTTTCGGTGCCCTCCACCAGATACATGGAGTCCCCCTCGTAGTCGTCGATGTTCCAGACGCCGGGCCGCAGCAGCTGCACCTCGTAGCGGTCCTCCCGGCTGAAGCTGAACAGCCACTCCTTCGACCCTTCCCCCAGGTAATCCAGATAAGCCGGCACCCAGGCAGCGTGGCCGTTCAGATGCCACCCCTCCATTTCCTCTTTGGAATAGCTGGTCAGACGGACATTGGGGTTTCCGGCAGACCGCAGCGCCGTCACCATGAGACTGGTGCCGTACAGGCCGGGGAAACTGGGGTTGTCACTGACGCCGTTCATCGGCACCACCGGATCGTTCTGTGCGTGGAAGGCCCAGACCGGCACATTCTTCGCCGCCTTCACCGCAAAGGGATCCCCGGCGCCGCAGACTGGCATGGCCGCTGCAAAGTACCTGGGATACCGGGAAATCAGCGCCCAGGTGCCCATGCCGCCCATGGACAGGCCGGTCACATAAACCCGGTTGGGGTCGATGGGGTAAAGGTGGGGCAGCGACCGGACGCCGTGCATCAGCACCTCCATCAGGTCATCGTCCGTCCACCAACGATTGGGCGGACACTGGGGCGTCAACACATAGCAGGGATGCTTCTCCTGCCAGGCGGGAGAAGCAAAGGAAGTGCCGCCCGGATTGGCCAGCGTCCGCCACAGCTCGCCGTTTCGCTCTCCGGCGCCGTGGAGATACAGCACCAGCGGGTATTTCTTTCCCGGCTCGATCTCCGGCTCAAAGAGGAGGTAATCCAGACAGCAGCCGTCCTTTTTCAGGGTGCCGGGTTTGAACAGATCCTTCAGGGCTTCCAGCGATGACGGCAGGCTTTCCTGCTTCAGCTTGTCCGGATTGTAGCAGTAGTCGGAGCGGACCATGCCGGAGCGGCTGGCCTTGTAGGCGATCTCCAGCTCTCCCAGCTGCATCTTCTCGTCTCTTCCTTCCCACACACCGGTGACCAGCCGTTTGGTGATGGTCAGAATGTCCTTCACA
>JAQXNQ010000339.1 GCA_029098085.1 Oscillospiraceae bacterium | reverse complement strand
GTTTCACCGTCTGCGCCATTTCTTCCCTCCGGATGGAGCAGGTAGTTGAAATGGCCGATCTGGATGACAAAACAGTGCTCCGCACCGGCGGCTTTCAGCTGCCGCCAGATCTTCAGAAAGCTTTCACTGTGCTGCTCCGCCGTCAGTCCCAGGTCTCCGTCGGTCTCACCCTGACACCAGATGACCAGAATCCGCTCCGGCGGCATGCCCTGCTTTTCCAGAAAGGCTTTTGCCTGCTCCAGCCGGGAAAGAGCGTCGGGCAGCAGCCGTTCCAGCCATTGGGCAGTGGAGGTGCCGCCCTCCGAAGCGGAGACGGCGACCATCTGTCTGCCGCACTGGCGGCAGTAGCTCTCCGCAAAGGCGGAGACCAGACCACCGATTTTTTTCGCTTTGTCGTCGATGCCGCCGGAGCGGTTTTCCTGACGCCCGAAGGGTTCGGTGATAGGGAAGAGGGCGTCCGGCGCGGTGACCGGGCGGTATTCCCATCCCGCTGCGGCCGGGCAAAGAACGGCCTTTGTGCTGTCGCCCCGTCCCGCCATATTGGACTGACCCATGAACATGATAAGATCCGGCATAAAGCTGCCTCCCGTGATGCGTTTTTATATATTGTAGGCCTGTTGCCTCTCTTTGTCAAGAATGGACGAACCGATAACCGAAAATAAGGACCCGCTTGAAGATATGTGTACATGGAAGAGAATTTCGTCTTTTTGAACGGAGCAGAGACACGAAAAAGGTGCATTTTTTTCATAGAAAAGCAATTTTTCTTGTTGTAAAAAGACACCTTTTGCAGTATAATAGGTTGGAACAAAGAAACGCAGCGGCTGTCCGCAGGGGCGGCCGGTTTTTCTGTGCTTTCGAGATTGTAAGGAGGAAACCAAATGAACGACCAGCAAACCTCCAGCAAGGGCATCTATGACGCCCGCAAGCTGGGCATTCCCAAAATGCTGATTCTCGGCCTGCAGCACACCTTCGCCATGTTCGGCGCTACGGTGCTTGTGCCGCTGCTCACCGGTCTGAGCGTTTCCACGACGCTGCTCTGTGCCGGTCTGGGCACACTGCTGTTCCACCTGCTGACCAAGGGCAAGGTTCCCGCTTTCCTGGGCTCGTCCTTTGCCTTCCTGGGCGGCTTCGCCATTGTGGCGCCCATGATCGACGGCAAGCCCAATCTGGAGATGCTGCCCTACGCCTGCGGCGGCGTGGCCTTCGCCGGTCTGGTGTACCTGGTGATGAGCGGCCTGATCAGCGTCTTCGGCGTCAAGAAGATCATGCGCTTCTTCCCGCCTGTGGTCACCGGCCCCATCATCATCGCCATCGGCCTGATCCTGGCTCCCAGCGCCATCCAGAACTGCCAGACCAACTGGCTGCTGGCCATTGTGGCCCTGCTGGTGGTTGTGGTCTGCAACATCTGGGGCAAGGGCATGATCAAAATCCTGCCTATCCTGCTGGGCGTTCTGGTTTCCTATGTAGTCGCCCTCTGCACCGGCGCCGTGGACTTCACCGCCATCAAGGAAGCCGATCTGCTGGGTTTACCGGTTCGCGCCTCGTCTCTGGCCAAGTTTGACCTGTCCGCCATCCTGACCATCATGCCCATCGCCCTGGCCACCATGATGGAGCACATCGGCGACATCGCCGCCATCGGCGCTACCACCGGCAAGAACTACATCAAGGATCCCGGCCTGAACCGCACCCTGCTGGGCGACGGCCTGGCCACCGCCATGGCCGGTTTGCTTGGCGGCCCCGCCAATACCACCTATGGTGAGAACACCGGCGTTCTGGCCCTGACCGGCATCTACGATCCCCGTGTCATGCGGATTGCTGCCGGCTTCGCCATTGTTCTGAGCTTCAGCCCCAAGTTTGAAGCCATCATCAACACCGTTCCCGCAGCCATCATCGGCGGTGTCTCCTTTATCCTGTACGGTATGATCAGTGCCATCGGTGTGCGCAATGTGGTGGAGAACAAGGTGGACTTCACCCGCAGCCGCAACCTGATCATCGCGGCCGTGATTCTGGTCAGCGCACTGGGCTTCAACAGCCTGGGCGGCATCTCCTTCGCCATCGGCAGCGTCACCATCTCCCTGTCCGGCCTG
>JAQXNQ010000338.1 GCA_029098085.1 Oscillospiraceae bacterium | reverse complement strand
CCTGAACCTGCAGATTCCCCACGGCCAGTTTCTGGCGGTACTGGGTCACAACGGCTCGGGCAAATCCACCCTGGCCAAGCATTTCAACGCCATCCTGACCCCCACCTCCGGCGATGTGATCGTCTGCGGCATCAACACCCGGGACGAAGACCGGCTGTTCGATATCCGCCAGCAGGTGGGCATGGTGTTTCAGAATCCGGACAACCAGATCGTCGCCACCATTGTGGAAGAGGACGTGGCCTTCGCCCTGGAAAATCTGGGCGTGGAGCCGAAGGAAATCCGCCGCCGGGTGGACGAGGCCCTGAAGGAAGTGGGCATGTATGAATACCGTGAGCACGCCCCCCATCAGCTGTCCGGCGGACAGAAGCAGCGGGTGGCCATCGCCGGTATCCTCGCCATGCGGCCCGACTTCATCGTGCTGGACGAGCCCACTGCCATGCTGGATCCCCGGGGACGGCAGGAGGTGCTCAAAACCATCCGCCGCCTGAACCGGGATTACGGCACCACTGTGGTTCTCATCACCCACTACATGGACGAGGCCGTCCAGGCCGACCGGGTGGTGGTCATCGACGGCGGCGTGATCCTTCGGGACGGTACCCCCAAGGAGGTTTTCTCCCAGGTGGAGCTGCTGAAATCGGTGGGGCTGGATGTGCCCCAGGTCACCGAGCTTGTACATGAACTGCGCGCGGAGGGCGTGCCCCTGCCGGAGGACATTCTGACCGAAGAGGAATGCTTCCAGGCAATCAAAGCGCTCTTTGAAGCATGAAAGCTTTCAACTCCCTCTCCGCTTTCAACTCATACAGGAAGGAATGAACTTTTTTGGTCATTACCATCGAGCATCTGTCCTACACCTACGGTGTGGGGACTCCCTTTGAAAAGACCGCCGTGGATGACGTGTCGCTGACCATCGGCAGCGGCGAGGTCGTCGGCGTCATCGGCCATACCGGGTCTGGCAAATCCACCCTGATTCAGCACTTCAACGGCCTGCTGCGGCCCACCTCCGGGCGGGTGCTGCTGGACGGAGAGGACATCTGGGCCGACAAGTCGAAGCTCCGTCAGGTGCGGTTCAACGTGGGGCTGGTGTTCCAGTACCCCGAGTACCAGCTCTTTGAGGAGACGGTGTATAAGGACATCGCCTTCGGCCCCACCAACATGGGCCTGAGCAAGGAAGAGATCGACCGCCGGGTTCGTCAGGCGGCGGAGTTTTCCGGTCTGCGCCCCGAGCTGCTGGACAAGTCGCCCTTTGAGCTGTCCGGCGGACAGAAGCGCCGGGCGGCCATTGCCGGCGTCATCGCCATGGAGCCGAAGATCCTGATCCTGGACGAGCCGGCCGCCGGTCTGGATCCCAAGGGCCGCACCCGCATCCTGTCCCAGATTCAGGAGTACCACCGCCAGACCGGCAACACCATCCTGCTGGTTTCCCACAGCATGGAGGACGTGGCCAACTACGCCGACAAGGTGCTGGTCATGAACGAGGCCAGAATCTTCGCCTACGACACGGTGGAGAATGTCTTCGCCCGGAGCGAGGAGCTGAAGGCCATTCGGCTGTCGGTGCCCCAGGTGACCAATGTGTTCCACCGGCTGCGGGAGGCGGGCTGTCCCGTCCCCGAGAATGTCTATACCGTCGGCTACGCAAAGCGCAAGCTGCTGGCAGCTTTGCAGGAAAGGGGGGTGGTCAGCCGTGATTAAGGACATCACCATCGGACAGTATTTCCCCGGCCGTTCCGCCGTGCACCGGATGGATCCCCGGGTCAAGCTGATCCTGACCATCGCCTTTATCGTCATGCTGTTTCTGGTCAGAAACCCGCTGGGCTTTGTGCTCTGTGCGGCATTTCTGATTTTCTGCTACGCCATTTCCAGGATCCCGGTGAAGATGATTCTCAAGAGCATCAAGCCCATCCTGCCCATCATTCTGTTCACCGGCATTCTGAACCTGTTCTTCATCGACGGAGACCCCATCTTCACCTGGGGCGTCCTGAAGCTCACCTGGCAGGGTATTTACACCTCGGTGACCATGGCGCTGCGGATTGTGCTGCTGATTGCGGGTTCATCGCTTCTGACCTATACCACCTCGCCCATCGCCCTGACCGATGCCATTGAGCGGCTGCTGTCGCCTCTGAAGGTGCTGCATTTTCCCGCCCATGAGCTGGCCATGATGATGTCCATCGCCCTGCGGTTCATCCCCACGCTGATCGAGGAAACCGACAAGATCATGTCCGCCCAGAAGGCTCGGGGCGCCGATATGGAAAGCGGCAGCCTGATGCAGCGGGCCAAGGCCCTGATTCCCATCATGAGTCCGCTGTTCATTTCCGCCTTCCGCAGAGCGGAGGAGCTGGCGCTGGCCATGGAGTGCCGCTGCTACCACGGAGGCGAGGGCAGAACCCGGATGAAGCAGCTGAAGCTGGCCAGGGTGGACTTTTCCGCCATGGGCATTACCGCTCTGTCCATCGCCGCCATCGTGGCGCTGAATATGGTGAAAATCGGAATCTTTGAGAGGTTTATGTAAAAAACGAACTGAAGTCATTCTGATTTTCTTTTCGTCTTCTGATTATTGAACAAAACCGCCGTCTTTCATCGACTGTATCTTTTCTCTCTCATCTCCAACGAAAGGTGTGATCCGTCTGCGCCGTCTTCTCTTTGAGATTGCCTACGCGGGCACCCGCTACCATGGCTATCAG
>JAQXNQ010000337.1 GCA_029098085.1 Oscillospiraceae bacterium | reverse complement strand
GCGTCGGCGAAGATTTTGTCCAGCGTGTCGCGGCCCAGATCGTCGTAGCCGTAGCCGGTGGTACCGGTCAGGTGGGCGGCGGAGACCCGGTGCCGGCCGAAGGCGCTGAGCACCTTGGCTTCATTATAAGACGCGATCTCGTCCACCCGGGCAAAAACCGGGCGGCATTTTTCCTCGCACCGGGCGGATAATTTCAGCAGCTCGGGTGAGAGGGAGAAAAATTCGGTGATATCGTTGTTCATGGGAACTCCTTAGATTTTTTCGCCGATATACATCAGATGTTCGGCCCAGGAGAGCATCTCCTCCCGCTCACAGAGGGCAAGGGAGAGCTGCAGCCAGGCGGATTTCAGTTCATCGGATGCTTCGGACAGAGTGGGCTGGAAGGCGGCAGTGGGGCCTTCACAGGAGAAAAGGCTGCGCTTTTTCAAGGGGAAGCGGCTCATGAAGGGCTCGATTTCCCCCGGCTGGATAAAGAAGGCGTCGGTAAAGGCGGGGCCGGCGTAGCTGACGCCCTCCTGCAGCGTCCGGAGCCAGGGCTGTCCGGCGGGATTCAGGATCCCTTCCGGCTCCCTGGAGAGCAGATAAACCAGATTCGCGTAGTTGGAGATGAACGCCGCAAAGAGACAGCCGCCCGTTTTCAGACGGCGGAGGCAGGCCTCGACGGCCATGACCCGGTCGCTCTCCTCCAGCAGGTGATAGAGCGGGCCCATCAGCAGGATATGGTCAAAGGCGCCTTCGGTGAGGGTGTTGGCAAAGCGGGCGTCGCCCTGGATGGCGTCGAGGTGAAGCCCCCGCAGAGCGGCCTGCTCCCGGGCCATGGCGACGTTGGCGTCACTCAGCTCCAGCAGGGTCACATCGGCGCCCTGCTCTGCCAGCCAGAGACTGTACCGGCCAGGGCCGCCGCCCACATCCAGCACCCGGTCGCCGGGCTTGATGAACCGGGCGAGGTAAGCCTTGGTCACCTCAAACTCGAAAAAATTCCGATCCATGCGGGTCCACTCCTGCTGGACATAGCCGTTGTAGAAGCTGCGGACGGTCTCGATGCTTTGATTGGCACTGGTGCAGTCCATGGCTGGGCCTCCTTGTCCGGGTTTTTAAGGGAAATTTACCGCTCATCCACCCGCAGATCGTGATAATAGTACTCCAGATCCCGGTCGGTGATCTCCCGGACCACCTTGCAGGGAGTGCCCAGGGCCACGACGTTGGCGGGGATGTCCTTGGTCACCACGCTGCCCGCGCCGATGACGGCGTTGTCGCCGATGGTGACGCCGGGGAGGATCACCACATTGGTGCCGATCCAGACGTTGTTGCCGATCCGGACGGGGAAGGAGAACTGGTCGCACCGGGGACGGAGCTTGTAGTGCACCGGATGTCCGGTGACGGCGATGCTGACGTTGGTGGCGAACATGACATTGTCGCCGATGTAGACGTCGATGTCATTGACGATGGTAGTGCCCCAGTTGGCGTAGAAATGCTTGCCCACATGGAGCTTGCTGCCGTAGGTCAGGTAGAAGGGCGGCTCGATGCAGGCGCCCTCGCCCAGGTCGGGGATCATCTCGCTGAGCAGAGCCACCCGCTTGTCCCATTCCCGGGCCCGGCAGAGATTGTAGTCGTAGATCAGATCCTGTGTGCGGTAGTATTCCGCCTTCATTTCAGGGGGAAGATCGCGGCAGGCGTACAGTCTGCCGGAATTCATGCGTTCGACAACGTCCATATAAAACACCTTTCCTGCGTGGAGAGATACGGGCGGAAAGAGGGAAACCGCCTGTATTCAGGGGCGCCGCTCCGATTTGTCCCGCCTCTTCATAACTTTGATTATTTTCCCAGCTCTTCCACCAGCGCAAAGGCCAGCTTTTCCACCGCGTCGATGTCGCCCAGGTCTGCGATGACGCAGGGACTGTGGAGGCAGCGGCAGGCGGCAGAGATGTTGATGCAGGCAGCGCCGCCCCGCAGCTTCTGGTAGGCGCCCGCATCGTTACCTCCGGCCACCAGCGTCTTGGTCTGGGTGGGAATGCCCAGTCGGTCGGCCAGGGCGCGGGTGCGTTTGTACAGCTCCCGGGGGTAGATGGTGGCCCGATCCATGAAGGGCACCACTGCGCCCTTGCCCAGACGGCAGCAGTCATCGGGAGCGGAGACGCCGGGCAGATCGCCGGAGGTGGTGGTCTCCAGAATGACGGCGATGTCGGGATTCACAATATATCCGGCGGACTGAGCGCCCCGCAGGCCCACCTCCTCCTGAGAGGTGAAGCAGAACCAGCAGTCGTAGGGCAGCTCGCTTTTGATCATGTCGATCATGACGGCGCAGCCGAACCGGTCGTCGATGGCCTTGCCCTTGACCTTGCTGTCGCCCAGCCGTTCGAAGTCGGAGACAAAGCAGACGCTGTCGCCGGGAGTGACCAGAGCAGCGGCTTCCTCTCTGGAGGTGCAGCCGATGTCCACAAACATCTTGTCGGTCTTGACGGCGGTTTCCCGCTCCTCGGAGGTCTGCTGATGGATGGCCTTGGTGCCGATGACGCCGGGGATGCGGCTCTTGCCCACCGCCACCTGGCGGCCCAGCAGCACCCGGTCGTCGATGCCGCCGGCCTGCACCACCTTCAGAAGGCCCTCGTCGGTGATGTGGGAGACCATCAGCCCCACCTCGTCCATATGGGCGGAGAAGAGGATTTTCTTTGCGGCGGGCGCCCTGCCCTTCTTGAAGACGATCAGAGAGCCCAAGGGGGACAGCTGCCAGCTTTCGCAGCAGTCCTCGATCTGGGAGATGATATAATCGGACACCTCACCCTCGTCGCCGGGGATACCGTTCAGGTTGCAGAGGGTCTCAAGCAGTTTCAGATCCATGTGGATGCCTTCCTTTCTCACAGGGCGGGGTCCAGGGCATAGGCTGCCAGCAGCTTGCCCACCGCTTCGATGTCACAGAGCCGCACCACCTCAATGGGGGTGTGCATATACCGCTGGGGCAGGGAAATCAGCCCGGTGCGGACGCCGCCCCGGGACAGGGCGATGCCGTCGGCGTTGGTGCCGGTGTGTCCGCCGCCCATGACCTCCCGCTGGAAGGGGATGCTCTGCGCCTCAGCCAGCGCGATGAGCTTTTTCCAGATCCGCCGGTCGAGGATGGGAGAGATGCCCACCATGGGACCTTCGCCCAGCTTGCCGCATTTCAGCGGGTCGGCATCGGGGGTCAGGGCAAAGCTGACGTCCACGGCGATGGCCATGTCGGGGTGGAGGGTGTAGGCGCTGTTGACGGCGCCCACGCCGCCCACCTCCTCCTGAGAGGTGAAGGCCACGGCCAGGCTCACCGGCAGCTCCCTGCCTTTCAGCTCCTCCAGCGCGCAGAGAATGCAGGCGATGCAGCCCCGGTCGTCCAGCGCCTTGGAGCTGATGTGATCCCCCTGCAGGCGGGTAAAGCGGCTTTTGATGGTGACCCGGTCGCCCAGGGAGAGGATCTGCTGAAGCTCCTCGCCGGGGATGCCGGTGTCGAGGATGATGTCCTTGATCTCGGGCACCTTGGTGCGCTCGTCGGCGCTCTGCAGATGGGGGGCCCGGGTCAGCACGACGCCGGGAATCTCCCGCTCGCCGTGGAGGATGACCTCCTGAGCCAGCACCAGACGCCGGTCAATGCCGCCGGTAGAGGCTACCCTTACAAAGCCGTCCTCGTCGATGTGGGTGACGGTCATGCCGATCTCGTCAATGTGGGCGTCCAGCATCAGCAGGGGCTTGCCCTCGCCCGCGTCGTAGATTTTTGCGATGACGCTGTGATCAGGGGTGATGGTGATGTCGCTGGTGTACGCCCGCAGCAGGGAGGCAGCCGTTTCGGCGGCGGCACCCTCCTCACCGGCCACGCCGGTGGCCTCGCAGAGCAGACGCAGCTTTTCTTCCAAAGTCATAGGGCTCGTCCTTTCAAAAATATATTTCATTTGGGTCAGATGGCGGCTGGGGTCGATGGGCAGCTCCTCGCCGGAAAAGCGAAACCCCGCCCGCTCGTAAAAGACCCGGGCTTTCCGGTTCAGATTCATGACCCAGAGGAAGCTTTCCTCCCCCTCCAGCCGGGAAAGACCGAAGCGGAGCAGTGCCCTGCCAATGCCCCTTCCCTGAAAGGCGGGGAGCAGGTAGAGCTTGGCGATTTCGCGCTTTCTCAGCAGCAAAACCCCTGCCGGTTCTCCGTCCCAGCGGGCCAGAAAGCAGCGGACTCCCTCCCGAAGCTCCCGGCGAAACCCCGCTTCATGATCTTCCGGAGAGCGGGAGGCCAGATAGCCGGGGTCGGCGAAGGGAGAAAGGGTCTGTCGCCAACTCTGATCGTAGAGGGCGGCAAACAGGGGGAGCTCCTTCTCTCCCGCGGGACAGATCTGCAGCATGGGGCGCTCCTTTCGGTGTCTATACAACTTCAGTATAGCATATTCCGGCGGGGAAAACAATCGGGAGAAGAGCAGTTTATGCCGTCTGATTTTTGTTCCATTTCCTGCATCAGTCCGGTGAAGTCTTCTCTGTTTCCAGCAG
>JAQXNQ010000336.1 GCA_029098085.1 Oscillospiraceae bacterium | reverse complement strand
CTGACAAAAGCCGGATTGGGCTTCCCCCAGTATTCCAATGACGATGTGGTGATAGACGGCCTGATCCGGCTGGGATATGATCCAGCAGATGCCCGGGACTATGTGGTCGCTGCCTGCTGGGAATTCATCATTCCCAGGGTGGGCGCAGACGTTGCCAACATCGGCGCCCTGTCCTTCCCGAAAGTGATCGATATCTGTCTGCATAAGCATCTGGCCGCCTGTGAAACCTTTGCGGATTTTCTGGAAAAGGTAAAGGAGGAAATCAACGCGGAATGCAGCAGAATCTGCGGCAATATCCAGGATCTCTGGTTCGTCCCGTCTCCGTTTATGAACCTCATGATGACCGGCGGAATCTATGAGGGCGGCAAATACAACAACTTCGGCATTCACGGAACCGGTATCGCTACAGCCGCCGATTCTCTGGCGGTGATCGGCAAATACATCTATGATGAGAAACGGTTCACCAAAGAAGAGCTGATCGAAGCAGTGGACTCCGATTTCTCCCGGCACAGCGAGCTGCTGCCGATCCTGCGCTATGAAGCGCCCAAGTGCGGAAACAACGAAGACCTGCCGGATTCGATGGCAGCTCTGCTCCTGCACACGTTTGCTGAAAGCCTGAAGGGCAGAAGGAACTGCCGCGGCGGTGTCTACCGGGCGGGCACCGGATCCGCCATGTTTTATCTCTGGCACGCGGCTGAAATCGGAGCCTCTCCGGACGGAAGAAGAAAAGGCGAGCCCTTCGGCACAAACTTCTCCCCCAGCCTGTTTGCCAGAATCAACGGGCCGCTTTCCGTCATCTCCTCCTTTACAAAGCCCGACTTCCGTGAGGCCATCAACGGCGGGCCGCTGACAATGGAATTTTCCGCCTCCATGTTCCGGAGTCCCGACAGCGTTCATAAAATCGCCGTTCTCGTCAAGACGTTTATGGATATGGGCGGTCATCAGCTGCAGCTCAATTCGGTGAACACCGAGCTGCTGAAGGATGCGCAGGAGCATCCGGAGGCACACAGGCAGCTGGTGGTCCGGATCTGGGGCTGGAGCGCCTATTTCGTGGAGCTGGACAAAGAGTATCAGGATCATGTATTGCGGCGTCAGCAATACAGTATATAGTGTGAAAAATCGGAGGAAGAACGGTACCGGGCACAAAAAGGGGGCATCCCTTCTGTGCCAATGCCGTACCGCATGGCGACTCATATGAACGGAACGATATTTGACATTAGAGAATTCACAGTTCATGACGGGCCGGGGCCCAGAATCACGGTTTTCTTGAAGGGCTGCCCCCTCAGATGCAGGTGGTGCCACAATCCGGAGGGACTGAGCACAGCCAGACAGCTCCTGTACAGGCAAAACCTCTGCACCCATTGCGGCGCCTGCAGAAAACCCTGTCAGCATCCGGAATGCCATCCCTTCGGTCGGTGCGTTCACGCCTGTGCCGCCGGATGCCTGAGCATCGCCGGTGAAGAGATTTCTGTGCAGCAGCTGGCTCAGCGGCTGCGCAAGCGCGGGGAGATTCTGAAGCGGATGGACGGCGGCATCACCATATCGGGCGGAGAACCGATGCTGCAGGCGGACTTTGTCTGTGCGCTTGCAGGGGAGCTGGGTGATTTCCACAAGGCGATTCAGACCAGCGGATACGCAGAGCCCGAAACCTATCAGAAAGTGATTCACTGCATGGATTCTGTCATGCAGGATATCAAGCTGGCGGATACGCAGGCTCATATCCGGTATACCGGCGTCAGCAATGTGCGGATTCTGGAGAATATTGAATGGCTGAAAACCAGCGGAAAAGAATTTGTGTTCCGGGTTCCGCTGATTCCGGGCATCACGGACACGGAAGAAAACCTGCGCGCCATTTCCCGAATTGTCGGCCCCTTCCGGACAGAGCTGCTGCCCTATAATGCACTTGCCGGTGCGAAGTATCCGATGCTGGGAATGGAGTATCCTCTTTCGGCAGAGAGAAACCGCAGCGAGGATTTTACAAAATACTTTGCCAATGCAGTCTTACTCGCATAGGGGATGTCTCCGTACATCCCTTTCTTTTATCCGGAACAGACACAAAAAAGCGGGACAGCCCAAAGGAGCCGTCCCGCTGCGGGAAACCGGATGACTGGATTATTTCAGCAGCTGAATCTGACCAATCAGAGGCAGAGGCTTGGCCTGATCCTGCACCGCGTTGATGATGCCCAGAATCATGCAGACAAAGGTGAAGATACCACCCACAATGCCGACAAGCAGACCAAGAATCGGAATGGCAGACACAATGCTCACAGCAACGCCCACCAGGAAAAGCACCAGTCCCTGATTCACATGGTATTTGACATAGGCGTCATCGCCGGCAGCCAGCAGGCCCACCAGCCACAGGATACCAAGATAGGCCAGCACCGAAAACAGCTTGGCATTGGGGTTAGAAGATGCGCTCATAACATTGTCCTCCTTGTACCGGCGGTTTTCCGCCTGTTGATGGTTTTATTGTAGCATGTTCCGGCAGGTCTTACAAGTATACTGTCGACTTTTTTTCAAAAAAAGTTCACAACTTTACAAACGCGTTTTGAACTTTTCCGAAAAAGTACAAACAAAAATTCGTTTCCAGTGGACAAACCCGCCGAAACCGTGTACAATAAGGACAGCATCAGAAAAGGAGGGAGAGCCATGGCTTCTCCACTGGCGGACCGTCTCCGCCCCAAAACGCTGGATCAGGTGGTGGGACAGCGGCATATTCTCGGTGAAAACGGCGCCCTGCTGCGGGTCGTCCAGAGCGGCGCTGTGCCCAATATGATTTTCTACGGTCCTTCCGGCGTGGGAAAGACCACGGTCGCCCGCATCATCGCCGAAAACGCCGGCAAAAAGCTCCACAAGCTCAACGGTACCACCGCCTCTCTGGCCGATATCCGGGCCGTCATGGACGATCTGGACACCATTTCCGGCTACGGCGGCGTTGTGCTGTATCTGGACGAGATCCAGTACCTGAACAAGAAGCAGCAGCAGTCCCTGCTGGAATACATCGAGGACGGCAGAATCACCCTGATCGCCTCCACCACGGAAAATCCTTACTTCTACATCTACAACGCCATTCTCAGCCGCTGCACCGTCTTTGAGTTCAAACAGGTACCGCCGGAAGAGGTGGAGCGGGCAGTTCAGCGGGGCTTCTCGGTGCTGTCCGACGAGCTGGGCAGCGAGATCCGGCTGGAGGACGGCGTGCTGTCCCACATTGCCCTGGCCTGCGGCGGCGATGTGCGCAAGGCGCTGAACACGGTGGAGCTGCTGGCCCTTTCCTCTGACAAGCAGGAGGACGGCAGCCGGCTGGTGCCCCTCTCCCGGGCCAAAGAGCTGGCCCAGCGCAGCGCCATGCGCTACGACCGGGACGGGGACGAGCATTACGACATCCTGTCCGCCTTCCAGAAATCCATGCGGGGCAGCGACCCGGACGCCGCCATTCACTATCTGGCCCGGCTCCTGGAGGCCGGTGACCTGATCTCCGCCTGCCGCCGGCTGATGGTCTGCGCCTGCGAGGATGTGGGGCTGGCCTATCCCCAGATCATCCCCATCGTCAAGGCCGCCTGCGACATCGCCATGCAGGTGGGACTCCCCGAGGCCCGCATTCCGCTGGCCGATGCGGTCATTCTGGTGGCTACCTCCCCCAAATCCAACACCGGAGAAGCCGCCGTGGACGCCGCCATGGCCGACCTGAAGGCCGGACGCAGCGGCCCCATTCCCCGGAATCTGCAGAACAAGCACTACGACGGAGCGGGAGTTGAAAATCCGGGCCAGCACTACCTGTATCCCCACGACTATCCCGGCCGCTGGGTGCCCCAGCAATATCTGCCCGACGCCCTGCAGGGACAGGTCTACTACCATCCCGCCGACAACAAGAACGAGCGGGCGGCGGCGGAATACTGGAAAAAAATCAAAGGGCAGTCCTGACCCGGACGGCAGGATGACCTTGAACACAAAAACACAGCGCCGGAAGGAATTCTTCCGGCGCTGCTCTTTTGACGGAGATGTACGCTCTTACAGCAGAGACTTGTACAGAGCGATGATGTCTTCCAGGGTGGGTTCCTTGGGGTTGCCGGGACGGCAGGCGTCGTCCATGGCAGACTGAGCCAGGAAGGGAATGTCCTCTTCCTTGACAATGGCCTTCAGGTCGGCAGGGATGCCCACATCGGCGGACAGCTGCTTCACAGCCTCCACAGCGGCCTTGCGGTACTCTTCCTGGGTCATGCTGTCCACGCCCTGAACGCCCATGGCGCGGGCGATCTCACGGTACTTCTCGCCGGTTGCTTCGGCGTTGTATTCCATGACGGTGGGCAGCAGGATGGCGTTGGCAACACCATGGGGGGTATCGTACACGGCGCCCAGCGCATGAGCCATGGAGTGCACAATGCCCAGACCCACGTTGGAGAAGCCCATACCAGCCACATACTGACCCAGAGCCATGCCTTCGCGGCCTTCAGGAGTGCCGGCCACAGCGCCCCGCAGAGAACGGGCAATGATTTCGATGGCCTTCAGGTGCATCATGTCGGTCATTTCCCAGGCGCCCTTGGTGATGTAGCCCTCAATGGCATGGGTCAGAGCGTCCATACCGGTGGAGGCGGTGAGGCCCTTGGGCATGCTGCTCATCATGTCGGAGTCAATGACGGCCACAACGGGGATATCATGGGGATCCACGCAGACGAATTTGCGCTTCTTCTCCACGTCGGTGATGACGTAGTTGATGGTAACCTCAGCAGCGGTACCGGCGGTGGTGGGCACAGCGATGATGGGCACGCACTTGTTCCTGGTGGGAGCCACGCCCTCCAGGCTGACCACATCGGCGTACTCGGGGTTGGCGGTGATGATGGCAATGCCCTTGGCGGTATCCATGGCAGAGCCGCCGCCGATGGCCACGATGCCGTCAGCGCCCAGCTCCTTCATGAAAGCCACGCCGTCCTGTACGTTCTTGATGGTGGGGTTGGCCTTGACATCGCTGTACACCTTGTAGCAGATACCGGCCTTGTCCAGCAGGTCGGTTACCTTGGTAGCGACTTTAAACTTGATCAGATCGGGGTCGGTAACAACCAGCACCTTGGAAAAGCCGCGGGACTTAATTTCGTCCACAACGCTGGTGATGGAACCGGCGCCGAAGTAGGAAGTTTCATTGAGAATCATTCTGTTAGCCATGGGTATCATCCTCCTGTATTTGGTTACCTATATTTTAGCACATTCTTCTTGGCTTTTCCATGAATATTCTCCGGCAGAATAGAAAAATTTTCCCACAAATTTTCTCCGCTTTGCCCTGTTTTTACAGAATCAGCCAGATCAGCGCCATCATCAGACCGGGATCGGTCTGCTCCTGAGACAGAATGAGCAGCAGAAGGAGAATCAGAATCCGGTCGCTGTCCCCCAGAAATTCCTGCGGCGGATTGCCCTGCGGAGCGGACGGCGCGGCAGGCCGCGACCCCTGCCTGCGGGGAGGAGAAGCGGCTTCAGGCGGAGAAGGAGGCATCCCCTGCCCCATTTTTTCCCGGGCCCGCCGCTGCATCTCCCGCACCCGATCGGCGGCGTCCTTCTGCATGGCCATCAGCTCGGCAGCCGTATATCCGTTATTTCCAGCCATGGGCGGCCTCCTTTCTACAGACCCCCTCCTGCCTCCCGCAGCAGCGGCAGGAGGGAAAACAGCTGCATCATCCGGATGGCCTCATCCACCTTTCCTCTCCGCTCTTCCCGCAAAAGAGGCCGCAGGGCCTTCAGCAGGGCGGAGGCCGGTGTTTCCTGCCGCACAGTCTGCAATACCCGGGTCAGCTTCATGACCGTCTGGGGATCCATTCCGGTTCCATTGCCGGCTAAAGCGCCGGTGCCCTGCCCTCCCATGCCGGAAAGGGCGGTCAGCAGTGTCTCCGGGCCGCCGCCTTTCTGCTCCGGCACAACGGCGGAGGAGGGCGGAGACAGCCCCAGCAGCTGAGCCGCGCTCTGCAGCTGCTTCATGCCCTCCTCGCTGCCCAGAAAATGGGTCAGCTGCTCCATCAGCCCGTCGCTGTCTGCCATCGCTCATCGCCTCCCGTCATTTTCCTCCGCCCATCAGCCGCTGCAGCAGCTCCCTGACCTGCGGACTCTGCAGCAGCTGCGCAGCCAGGGCGGGATCGGCCAGCACCTTCTCCGCAGTCGCCCGGGCCTCCGGGTTCATTCCCTCCAGCAGTCCCGCCGTATTCCCCTGGAAAAGCTGCTGCATCTGAGCGGGATCCCGGCCCGTCTTGCGGGCCAGCAGCTGCAGAAGCTGATTTTGATCGGGCAGCCCACCCGTTTTTTTCTCTTGCATCACGGTTCCTCCTCTGCCTACCGATGGAGCCGGCGGCTCCGGCTGAAAAATGTGTCCGCCCCATTGACTGCCGGCCCCGGATGAATTATACTTATGCTGAAGACAAGCGGCGTATGCGCCGCACGCTCCGAAAGGAAGGTATGCCATGAGAATCATCGTCCTGTCCGACACCCACCGGGCTTTTCACCAGCTGTACACCATCGTCCTCAAGCACAAGGAGGACGCGGGGCTCTTTCTCCATCTGGGAGATGGGGAAAAAGAGCTGGAGGATCTGCTGGCGGTCTTCCCCGACCTGCCGCTGCACAGCGTACGGGGCAACTGCGATGGCAGCACCTTGGCGCCCTCCATGCGGATCGTGAAAGCGGACGGGAGGAAGATTCTCATGACCCACGGCCACCTGCTGAGCGTCAAAAGCGGCACGGCCAGACTGGAAAGCCTGGCCCGTGAAAACGGCTGCGCCATTGCATTATATGGCCATACCCATATTGCTGACAACCGCTATCTGGACGGATTGTATGTGATGAACCCCGGCAGTCCCTCCTGTCCCAGGGAGGGAAGGCCCAGCTACGGCATCATCGACCTTCTGCCCGACGGCGGCATTTTCCCCTTTCTGGTGGAACTGTAAATCATAGACACAGGAGGATTTTGCATGAAACTCATGATCGCATCGGACATTCACGGCTCCAGCCTGTTCTGCGGACAGCTGCTGGAGGCCTACCGGCGGGAAGGCGCTGAGAAGCTGCTGCTGCTGGGCGACATTCTCTACCACGGCCCCCGGAACGACCTGCCCGAGGGCTACGCCCCCAAGGAGGTCATCGCCCAGCTGAACCCCATGCGGGAGGAGCTGCTCTGCGTGCGGGGCAACTGCGATACCGAGGTCGACCAGATGGTGCTGGATTTCCCCATTCTTTCGGACTCCTGCCTGCTGTATCTGGACGGCCGCACTATCTTTGCCTCCCACGGCCACAACGCCGGCCCCCAGACGCCGCCTCCCCTGAAAAAGGGCGACATCCTGCTCTGCGGCCATACCCATGTGCCCGCCTGCGAGCGGATGGGGGATTTTCTCTATCTGAACCCCGGCTCCGTCTCGATTCCCAAGGAGCAGAGCCCCCGGGGCTATCTGATCTGGGAGGACGGCGCCCTGCTGTGGAAGAAGCTGGACGGTCAGGTCTGGAAGTCGGTCTCCGCCGGCGACTTGGCAGCGCTGCTTGATTAAGGCGTCTCCGTTCCCACGGAATTCTGTCAGGCAGCATGCAGATGAAAAGAAAAGGCTCCGCCTTCCGGCCGTGCATCCACGCACGCCGGAAAGCGGAGCTTTTCCGTATGGGATATGTCTGATCCGAATGAAACGCTTTCGGAGGTTACGCTGCCGAACGCTCAGCGCCCATAGGCCATTTCCATCAGACGGGTCAGGTTCTTCGCTTCACGGATTCCGCAGCCGGGCAGAATCCGGCCGGTGCAGAACTGCTCCAGCGGAGACGGAAGTGCCGGTTCCAGAGCAGCCTCTTCCGCCGCAGCCATGCCCTTCAGCTGCTTTTCCACGCGGCTGCCGCAAAGGGTCACCCGGCCCAGCTCACCGCCAACCTCCAGGGTCATGGGAAAGCCGACGCTGACAAAACCTGTTTCATTGATGGCGATACAGCCGCTTTCATACTGCATCACGGTCACAGCGTTGTCCTCTACACCGTCGGCATTCCGCGCCTTTGTGTCTTCCCTGTCACAGGCTCTTGTAAACACCGATTTCGCCGAGGACGGCATGCCGCAGATCCACTCGGCCAGATACATGCCATGGGCGCCCAGATCGATCATGGCGCCGCCGCCGCATTCCTTTTCGCTGTAGAAATGGGTCGGAAGCCAGTCGCCCGTACTGCCATTGTGGACATTGCGGAAACGGAAATAGTTGATCTTCCCCAGTTCCCCGCTGTCCACGATCTTTTTCACCGTCTGCACGCCGGCGCTGTACTTATGGGGGACGGAAATGACGAACTTCACATGATTTGCCGCAATCGCCGCCTCAATCCGCTCGCAGTCTGCGCTGGTCAGGGCCAGTACCTTTTCGGTGAAGATATCCATCCCGGCCTCGGCCAGGCGCACAATCACGTCCGCGTGCTGATCGGTCGCCGTGCACACAATGGCTGCGTCGGCGCCGCTTGCCAGCAGCTCCTCAAAGGTAGCAAAGGGATGCACGCCGTATTTGCTGCAGAAAGCCTCCCGCCACTCCGGGTTGGGTTCATAGACGCCGATCACA
>JAQXNQ010000335.1 GCA_029098085.1 Oscillospiraceae bacterium | reverse complement strand
GGGGGACAGTCCCAGTTTATGGTATTCTCCGGCAAGATTTTGATACTCCGGAAAATCCCGTCTGTACGAATGATGCTGTTTGCTGACGATGTATTCCTTTAATGCTTTACCCATAGCTTTCGATCCTCCACATAGGCATAGGGCCCGGATTCCACCAGTTCTCCATGACCGCTGCTGTCATAGCGAACCGTCGCCGGCGAAATGAACTTATCCGTTCTTCCGATCATCCCGCATCCATCCCGGAGCGGGACGATCACATACAGTTTGAAATCATTGCTGTCAGCGAGTGAAATCGAAATGCTTGCATCCGGCTTCAGAATTTGACATGTTCCGGAAAAATGCTCATATACAGCAAACTCTTCTCCGGTCAGGCCTTCCACATCGCGGGGAGAAACGGAACCACAGACCGGCTTTTCCTCCGCATCCAGGTTGAATACCGCCAGAATGCCGCTGCCGCCGCACAGATTCTGCAGCTTGAAGAGGCTGCCGCTTCGCACCGGATCCGATGTCAGGCAGTCCTTTGCCGGCATGGCCGGTCTGTCGCACCGCAGGATTCTTCCATCCTCCAGAACCAGGGGCTTCAGGAGTTCGGCGCGGCTTCGCCCAAGAGTATCGCTGACATAGATCGGGCCTCCGCTGACGGCGCGCAGGATACTGTTCTTTACGGCCTGCCCGTCATCTGTCCACCACATATCCCAGTCACAGTAATAAAGCTGTCCCTGAATCAGGCAGTTATAGGCGCACTGCAGAATGTGCTTTGTGAACCAGGCCTTGTTTTCCGGCTGGAAGTCATCGCTGCAGCGGGAAATGGGGCTGACGCTCCGATTCCACATATCCTCGCTTGCCATACCCATGCAGTTGATCATCTGGTTGTCAAAATGCTGCCCAACGGACGCCTCCATGGCATCGTGGAACTGTCTGGCGATCTGTCCGACCGGGGCCAGCTTTTTATAGAATCTGCGGCTCATGCTCTGATTGTCGATCTTTACGAACTCCGCGCCGCATCTTCTCAGGTAATCATGGAAGGCGCAGTAGAATTTGTAGGCCTTTTCCTGCTCGGGACTGTGGATGTAGATGCCGCTTTCGGTTTTGATCAGACAGTCCTTCAGCCGGCTGTACACCTCGCCGTCGGGATCGGCGCCCATCCAGTAGCCTGTGGTCGGGTGCCACATACCGACCTTGATCCCATACCCATTGATTTTTTCAATGCAGGCCTTCAGCCCGTTGGGAAATCGGATGGGATCTGCCTGAAAGGAGTACAGTCTGGACGAGTGCATCAGCCGGAACATTTCTGTCCGGTTTTGATAGTCCCTGCCGTAAAAATCCCGGACCTCTGCCCACATATCGTCCAGAATGGCCCACTTCACGGGGATGCCCTTGTCCTGAAATTCCTGGCACTTGGCCAGAAGACTCTTTTCATCCACCCGGATCTCAAACGCATCCCAACTGCACCAGCCCAGATATTCAAACAGCTCCGGATAACGCCGCTCCCGGCGGGTGCGGCAGCCGGTGCCCAGAAGCTTCAGGCCGACGCTGGCGCATTTTTCCAGAAGCTCGTAGGGATGATCTCCCTCGGCCCAGACCACGGCCAGCCCTTTACACGCGGTCATAGCTTCATACCAGCTGAACAGTTTTGCCAGCACCGTATCGGTGCCGTTTCCGGTCAGAACACATTTATACTGCTCTGATACCACCGGCAGAACCACGCCGAAGCTGCCGTCCGTTTTCTCGTAAATCAGGCCCTGGGTTTCGTCCGGAACCCCCGAAAAATCGGTGCCGAAGGCCGGGCGGCACCAGTATTCGCTGTGGCGGTAATCTGCCATCCAGCTTTTTACACCGTCCACACGCAATTCAATTCCCGCGCCGAATTCGGCATCCAGAGACTCACCGGACAATCCGTCAATAAAGACGGCATGCACGCCTTCAGTGACTTTTTCGGTGACTTTTATCAGGGATTCCTGCCGCTTTCCGCTGCTGAGCTGTAAAAAGGCTTTTCCTGTTTTCATGTGTTTCACCCCTGTGCTGGAAGTCTGCTGCAGATATTTCTTGCTGTTTTTCCGCTGACGGACATCTGTCTTTTCTATAATTATAGGGGTGAATCCCTTGACTTATCAAGTAATTTCTTGTACTATTGTAGTCATAAATTATCTTTTCGGGAGCAGATGAACATGATTGTACACCAGCAGCATAATTCCCTGGGCAATCATCATTACAATGCTTTTTTCTATGAGAACTGCGAATGGTTCTATCATTTTCATAAGAATTACGAGTTGATTTATGTCCTCAGCGGGGAAGTGGAGCTGACCCTGAACGGTACGGAGTATTTGCTGACGGCAGATACCTTCGCGCTGATCCTGCCTAATGAATTTCACGCGTACCATACGCCTGCGCAATCCGTGGCCTGGGTCGGCGTTTTTTCTGCGGATTTTGTAAGCGAATTCGCCATGCTGACCCAGAACAGGAGCGCCAGCACGCCCGTCTTCAGCTGTAAGCCTCAGATCCGGGAATTCCTTCTGAAGTACCTGATCACAGATACGGTTCCTGACAGACTGCTCCTCAAATCTGCGCTTTACGCAGTTTGCAGTGAATTTCTGAAGGCAGTCAGCCTGAATCCTTCCACGAGTGAAAACAATTTTATCTATGACATCCTCTCCTATATTTCACTGAATTTCCGGGAGGAGATTTCTCTCGCTGCCGTTGCAGACGCCTTTGGCTATGAATATCACTATCTGTCCAGGCAGTTTCACAAGCACTTTCATCTGAATTTCAAACAGCTTTTGAACATCTACCGCGCCGATTATGCCAGAGAGCAATTGATCCATACCGATACGGAAATCACGGAGATCGCGCACCTTTCCGGCTTCCAGACCATGCGCACCTTTAACCGTGTATTCAAGGAGCAAACCGGGATGACGCCTTCCGAATTCCGAAGCAGCAGCCGGCATCCGAAAGCATGAAACCGGCATGGGCTTTTGCGGCAGCCGCTCCGCAAAATGAAATTCAGTGGGATCTTTCCAGCCTTTCAGAATAAAGCTGCCGCCCGGGCAGTTCATCGGACGGCAGAAATAAATTTGTGCAGATAAATTGGGATGCCGGGTTCGCAGCTGCGGACCCGGCATCATGTAAATGGTTTTCACGACGGAATATGCAAATGGATGGGGAAGCTGTGATACCTGTCCCCAGTGCGTCATACAACGCCGCAGTCTTCATAATCCTTCCATTTTGCCCGATAAGCCCGGTCGCTGAGGAAGCGGTACACCAGGTAGGCCATGCCGGTAAACAGGGTCAGCAGACCCAGCGCCAGCGAGACAGCGGACATAATTTCCAGAGAAGACGAGTCTTTGGTACTGCGTTTCATCATTGATCATCCTTTCCGGTGAGGAACATTTCTCCTTCCCCATCATAGCGAAAAAAGTCTTTCTTGTCAACTGAGAAAGGAACGGAGCGGGAAACTTTGTGAAACCGTCAAGATTCGTTCACAGCCTGTCTATCTTCCGGACTTTCGCTGCCGGATGCTTTGGCACCGCGCCGGGTTTCCTGAGCCGGGTAGCCCCAGCCGTCCACGCCGCTGCGCCGCAGGGCGCCGAACAGCCGCAGCTTGAAGCCGTCGCTCTCCCGTTCCTTCTGAGCGAGAAACTCCTTGGTATCCTGACGGCTGGTGTGGCCATCAGCGGGACATTTACTCTTGACGATGGGCAGGTTGTTTTTGGCGGCTGCCCGGCGGATCTCCTTTTCCGGTGCGAACACCAGCGGACGGATCATCCAAAGCTCCTTGCGGGACAGGTAGGACTTTGGAGAGAAGCAGCCAATCCGCCCTTCATTGAACAGGTTCATCACAAAGGTCTCCACCACATCATCGTAATGGTGGCCCAGGGCGATCACGTTGCAATCCAGCTCTTTGGCGGCGTCATGCAGGGCCCCCCGGCGCATCTTGGCACAGAGACTGCAGGGATTTGGCTCCTTGCGGATGTCAAAAACGATCTGTCCGATGTCGGTGGGGATCAGGTGCCAGGGAACCTCCAGCCGGGCGCAGAGCTCGGCGATGGGGCTGTAGTCGGTTTCGACGCCGCCGAACCGGGGATCCAGCGTGATGGCCTCCAGCTGGTAGTCGATGCCGATGAACCGCCGCAGCAGCGCCAGCCCGGTCAGCAGCACCACCGAATCTTTGCCGCCTGAAACGCCCACGGCGATCCGGTCTCCGTTATGAATCAGATCAAATTCCTGGATGGCTTTTCGCATATATCCTAAAATCCGCTGCATGGGAATCTCCTCCTGTATCTTCATCCTGCCCTTGATTATAGCGCATTTTGCACCGGCTTTCAAGAAAATTTTACGATGCCGGAGCGGCAGAAATCAGCTGACTGCCGGGATAGTAATGGGCGAGGATGTCCTGCCAGCTGCTGCCGGAGAGGGCCATCTGCATGGCGCCATACTGGCTCATGCCAACGCCGTGGCCCTTGCCCCGGGTGGTAATGTGAAGGGCTCCTTCCTCCCATTGCAGGGTAAAGCAGGCGGACGGAAGGGAAAGCCAGCTCCGGATTTCCTGACCGGTGCAGGAAATCCCCCAGGCTGTCGCCCGCAGGACAGTGCCGGAGGGGGAGCATGCGTCCACCCTGAGCCAGTCCTCCCATGGGAGGGTATCGTCTCCATCGGGACAGTGCTGCTGCAGAATCTGCCGCAGCTCCTCCTTTGAAAAAACGGTTTCCCGCTGAAAATCCGGCGCACTTTGATCCCAGGGGCTGTCCACCGCCGTAAGGCAGGGGACGGCAGAGCCCCAGACATGCTCGGCACTTTCGGTTTTTCCGGCGGAGCAGCCGTGAAAGGCCGCCGGCAGCAGCTGCTCCCCGTCGGTGGTCAGCAGCCATCCCACTGCCTGTGAGGCAGCCTCCGTCAGCAGTGCTTCCTGCTCTTTAAAGGCGTCCCCGTACAGCGTCCGCCGC
>JAQXNQ010000334.1 GCA_029098085.1 Oscillospiraceae bacterium | reverse complement strand
GACACGACTTTCAGTCTTAGTCTGACACGGCCTTCGGCCTTAGTCTGGCAGAGCCCGTTGCAAACAAACGTAAAGAAGGCCTACTCACGCGCAAGAACGCTTGCGTTCTTGCAGCTTTCCGCTTGCGGAAAGCGATGCGCCCGGCGCGGACAATCAAGATAAAAAAGCGCGGCCCGCAGGCCGCAAGACTTCCTTTAGAGACCCCATGCCCGCTTCCAGCGGGCATACACCTTGCCTCCTTTGTACGATTTTTTATGCGAACCACTTTTTTCACACGCTGAGGAGCGCCGAAGCGCTCCGACATCTCACCAGTCAAACAGCAGTGACTTGATCAGGGCCATGCTCTCCCGGACGTGATTGACCGGAATCAGAATGGCGGGCGTTTTGCCGCCGGCAGCGGTGACCTGACCATAGCCCAGACGGCGGGCCAGCAGCTTCGCCCGGGTGCAGTGGAAATCGCTGGACACGATCCGCACCCTCAGCTCCCCCACCGGCCTGCCGGCGTCCGTCTCGATGAGGGCGGCGGCGTTCAGCAGGTTCTCCCGGGTGTTGCGGGATTGATCCTCCGGGATGATCCGCTCCTCCGGCAGTCCCCGCTCGGTCAGCCATCCGGACATGGCCGACGCCTCGGTCACCGTTTCCCGGGGGCCCTGTCCGCCGGTGACCACGATGGTCTCGCCCTGCTCCAGCTCCAGCGCCGTCTCCAGCCGGGTGCGCAGCACCAGCGGCACCCTGTCTCCCCGCAGTCCCGCGCCCAGCACGATGGTGTAATCCACCGGTGAGCTGTCCCGCACCGCCATCCCGGCCAGCACAAAGCCCTCCGACACAGCCATCACCGCCATGACCGCCAGCAGCAGGGGCATTACCACCCGGCGGCAGATCCAGACCACCGTGCCGCCCTTCAAAATCAGCGGCAGCGACCCCGCCGCCAGCAGCACCAGCCCGCCCAGAGCCAGCACCGCCGTAAAGCTCATGGGCCCCATGGTCAGCGTCACCACAAAGCAGTACAGAATCACAATCAGACCGAGCAGGGCAAGGATGATGTTGAGCATGGGAAACCTCCTTCAGCTTTTATTCCTCACTATTCCGATACTTATTCGGCGCCTGACCGAACCAGGCCTTGAAGGCGCGGATGAAATTGTTGGTGTCGCCGAAGCCGCATTTGTAGGCGATCTGGCTGACCTGCAGGTCGGTGGTCTCCAGCAGCTCCTTGGCGTAGGAAAGGCGGTTGAGCTGGATGTACTGCTTGGGACTATAGCCCACCTGGCTGCGAAGGTGTGGGAAAGGTAGTAGGGGCTGATGAAGAACTGGCGGGCCAGGTCGGAGATGCGGATCTCCTCGGTGAAGTGCTCCTCGATATACTTCTGGATAGCAATCACCCGGCTGGCCGAGCCGCTTTCGTTGTGGGCAAAGTTGCCCGGACAGATCCGGTACACCTCGATCAGCAATTGCTCAAACAGGCTGCGGAGCATCTGGCCGGAGTAGGCGCCCGGGGCGCTGTACTCCTTGTAAAGACGCTCCACCAGCGAAAAAATCTCCTCCCGCTCGGGAGAGGAAAAGCAGACGCAGTGCCGGAACCCGGCGGGACGGTTCTTGAAGATGGAGGACAGGGTGGTATAGGACAGCATCCGCTCCATCTCCGCCGAATCAATGGTGAGGAAATACCGCCGATAGGGCGTTTTTTTCACTTTCACCTCGTGCTGCTCGAAGGAGTTGAGAAACACCAGACTGCCGCTGCCGCCCAGATACTGCTGTCCGTCCACCAGAAACTCCGCCTCGCCCTCCAGCACCAGAATCATCTCACAGGACAGATGATAGTGGTTGTGCTGGGGCTGATCGCTCTCGCTGAAACGAAACTGACTGATGATGTTGTTCATAAAAACTCCGTTTTTAGTGAAGAGTGAAGAGTGAAGAGTGAATAGTTGTGGAAAACCGTTCGCTGCGCTCACTCAAAATTTGGAGAGTGCGCACCGGCAGGTCTGCCGTTTTAGTTTGACTGTGTGCGAAACGAAAGGTTTTAGTTATTTAGTGAAGAGTCAAGGATTCTCAGCTGAAAAACTATTCACTCAGAACGTTCTCCCCTTGCCGAAGAGGAAAAGACTGAAAACCAACAGAATCGTTTGTGAAGAGCGAATAGTTTGAGCGACCGCAAGGAGCGGTTCACCTCAAACCATTCACTCTTCACCTGGCATTTTACGCCATCGTTTCCAGCATCTTCAGGCTGACCTCGTACTGGCAGGGCTCACCGGAAAGAAGCTTGGTGAACTCGGTCAGCATGTACTCGCTCATGCGGGCGGTCTCGTTCTTCATGCTGCCGGCGATGTGGGGAGTCAGGAAGACGTTGGGCAGCGTCCACAGGGGGCTGTCCGCCTCGGGGGGTTCGGGCAGGGTCACGTCCAGCAGGGCGGTGCGGTCGGGCTCCTCCTCCAGCGCGCGGATCAGGTCGGGCTCCACCACCTGAGCGCCCCGGCCGGTGTTGATGAAGACGCCGTTCTTGGGCAGTCTGGAGAAGTGCTCGTACTTCAGCATGCCCACGGTGGCGGGCAGGTTGGCGATGTGGTTGGAGACGATCTGACAGGTGGAGAAGATCTCGTCCAGCTCGGCCTTTCTGGCGCCGTACTCATCCAGACGCTCCTGGGTCACGAAGGGATCGTACACCAGCACCTCGAAATCATAGGACTGCAGCAGCTTCAGCACCAGGCGGCCGATCATTCCGGCGCCCAGAATGCCCACCCGGACGCCGTAGTTGCAGGGCAGGCTCTGGGAGTAAAGCTGGGAGGCTCTGCGGGACTCGGCGTTGTTGCCGCCCCGCTCCAGACGGCGCATGCCCTGGAAGTAGCCCTTTCCGGCCAGAATGATCTGGGCCATGGTGTACTCGGCCACCGGCACAGCGTTGGCGCCCCAGGCGCTGAACACCTTAATGCCCTTGTTCAGGAAGGGGCGGGCGAAGTACTGCACCGAACCGGCAGCGTAGAAGACCGCCTTCAGGTTGGGCAGCAGCTCGGTGATCTGCTCCTCGGTCAGGGACAGCATGCCCCAGGTGGAGAAGATGTACTCGGCCTTCTGCAGCTCCTCCGTGCGGGTCAGCAGATTTTCGGAGGTGACCACCTCATCGGAAATCTCGCACAGCGCCCGGATCTGCTCCATCCGCTCTGCGGGATAAACCTGATGGAAGGTAACGGCGGGGGTATCGGTCATGTAAACGGCAATGGGCTTGGACATGGGAAAGCTCCTTTCCAGTGAATAGTGAATAGTGAAGAGTTATGGTGAATCGGGGCTGCGCCCCTTGATACTGACGAAGTTTGGAAGAGACTGCGCTGATTCAGTGTCTGTGACAGACGGAGTGAATCGTGTTTGAGTTCTGGTGAAAGCTGAAGGCCGCCCTCCTGTTTCAGCCCGCGTAAGTACCGGAGACGAGTCTCCGATACTCTTCACTAAAAATTTTACGTTTCGCACGCAGGTGAAGCAAAAAGGTAAGTCTGTCGATCCGCACCATCCATTTTAAGTGAGCGAAGCGAACGGAATACCTTCACTATTCACTCTTCACTTTTCACTCTTCACTAATGCGATCAGCGTCTTCGCATCCTCCACGCACTGCTCAGGAGCGTCGTCCAGGACGAACTCCAGAATGGCGGCGCGGTTGCCGGGAGCGGCGGCAGCGTGGTCAAAGTAGGCCTTCCACTTTTCGGCGGAATGGGCCAGCGGGAAGCGGACGTTGCCCTCCTCCCAGGCAAAAACGTGCAGATGGGCCAGCCGGGGCGCCACGGCGTCGATCTCCCGCAGCTGCTCCTCAAAGGAAATGTCGGGATTGGGCTGCCAGTAGGTCTTGATGTTCTCTTCGGGCAGGGCGCTCAGCAGCCGCAGAGCGCCCTCACGGGTCTGGGTCATGGTGCGGCGGTGGTACTCGAAGGCCACGGTGAGGCCTTCCTCCGCAGCCATGGCGGCGCAGGCGCGGATGTTCTGAACCAGCGCCTCAAAGGCAGCTTCATCGGTGTGCTCCGAGTCGGCATTGCCGGCCCAGACCCGGATCACCGGCGCGCCCAGCGCCTTCGCCGTCTCCAGCACGCCTTTGAAGGCCTCCACATCATCGCAGCGGTAGTAGGAGCCGTAGGAGAGAACAGCCAGCCCCGCCCTTCTGCACTTGTCCGCCACCTGAGCGGCCAGCTCGGGAGAGGCGGGGGGAACATGCACGTCTCCGCCCCATTCGATGCCGTCCAGGCCGGATCTGACGGCCAGGTCGATGATTTCGTCCACCGTCAGCTGCCGGAAGGTAATGGATGTCAGTCCTGTCTGCATAATGATCGTTCCTTTCTTTGAAGACCGGCCCCGCAAAAAAAGCAGTTTTTACAAAAGTGCTGCCTCCGACCGTCCGGACGGCAGGAGTCCCGGACCGTTCCCGCTCTGCAGGCCGGCCTTTTTCTTCTTTACTATAATCATAACTGAAACCGCTCCGTTTTTGGACGCCTTTTTTGCTTTAGGATATGTAAAAATTGCGCAGGTGCAAAAGCAAGATTTCAACAAAAGCAAATTTTACATATATTCCGCAGGATTTTGCCGACAAAACCTTTTTCCTTTATTGTATCATAAAAACAGGCGGAAGGGAACCGATCTTTTCCCTTCCAGAAATTTTAAGGAGTGTTGCCTGTGTTCCATTACAAAACTCTCGACGAGCTTATTTCCGAAGCGCAGGAAAACGGCGTCCGTCTGCCCGCTTCCGACCACACTGAGCTGCTGGCGCAGCCGGTCACCGTGGGCAGCAAGACCATTCCCAACCGCATCGTCATTCAGCCCATGGAGGGCTGCGACTGCCATGCCGACGGAACCCCCGACGAGCTGACCATCCGCCGCTATGACCGGTTCGCCCAATCCGGCGCCGGACTGATCTGGTTCGAGGCCTGCGCCGTCCTGCCCGAGGGCCGGGCCAATCCCCGTCAGGCCTGGATCCACGACGGCAGCCTGGATGCCTACAAAGCCATGACCGACCGCATCCGCGAAACCGCCGTCAAGGCCGGAAATCCCGCCCCCGTCATCATCCTGCAGGCGACCCATTCCGGCCGGTACAGCAAGCCCAACGGCTTCCCCGAGCCCCTGATCGCCTACAACAACCCCATCTTCGAGAAGGACAAGCCCATTGACAAGAGCCGCATCCTCTCCGACGATTATCTGTACCGTCTGACCGAACGGATGGGGGAGGCCGCCGCTCTGGCCGAAAAGGCCGGCTTCGACGGCGTGGACATCAAGGCCTGCCACCGGTATCTGAGCAGTGAGCTGCTCTCCGCCTACACCCGTGAGGGCGACTTCGGCGGCAGCTTCGAGAACCGCACCCGGTTCCTGCGCACCAGTGTCAAAAACGCCATGGACGCCACCTCCAAGGACTTCATCGTCACCTCCCGGATGAACATCTATGACGGCTTCCCCTATCCCTACGGCTTCGGCGTGCACGAGGGCAGCATGGAGCCGGATCTGCGCGAGCCGATTCAGCTCA
>JAQXNQ010000333.1 GCA_029098085.1 Oscillospiraceae bacterium | reverse complement strand
CCCCATCACTGCCCCGGCTGCCACAACCCCCAGACCCATGACTTTGAGGGGGGCACCGAGGTGGATATTGAAAAAATCGTGGACGAGGTGCTGAAGAACCCCGTGCTGCAGGGGGTGACCTTCTCGGGCGGGGAGCCGTTCTGTCAGGCGCAGGCCTTTTACGAGCTGGGCAAGCGGCTGAAGGGCATCCCCGGGCGGCGGCTGGATCTGATGGTCTACTCGGGCTGGACCTATGACCAGCTGCTGGAGAAGAGCAAGACCGAGCCGGGTGTCAAGCGTCTGCTGGGCATCTGCGACACGCTGATGGACGGGCCCTATATCGAGGCCCAGCGGGATCTGACCCTGCGGTACCGGGGCAGCCGCAACCAGCGGTATATCGACCTGATCCGCACCCGGATGACCGGCCGCATCTTCCTGGTGGAGGAGGAGAGCTACAGCGATCGGAGGAAAAACCTGAGAAGGGGACTGTGAACAACCCCGTGAGGAGGCCTTTATGAATCAGACCCGTTTTTCGGTGGGCACGCTGCCGAAAGGAAACCGCAACAGTATCACCGATGTGCCCGGGGTGCGGGTGGGACACTGTACCCTGTCCGACGGACGGCATGAGACCGGCGTGACGGTGGTGCTGCCGCCCTGCGAGAATCCCTTTCTGGAGAAGATGACCGCCGCCTGCCATGTGGTCAACGGCTTCGGCAAAACCCTCGGGCTGATGCAGCTGACCGAGCTGGGTACGCTGGAAACCCCTATCGCCCTGACCAATACCCTGAACGTGGGGCGGATTCACGATGCCATGGTGTCCTATATGCTGGAGCTCTGCCGCCGGGACGGGGTGACCCTCACCTCGGTGAATCCGCTGGTCTGCGAGTGCAACGACGGCCTGCTCAACGACATCGCCGACCGGGCGCTGGGGGAGCGGGAGCTTAGGGCGGCCATCGAATCGGCGTCGGAGGACTTCGCCGAGGGCGCCGTGGGCGCCGGACGGGGGATGTGCTGCCATTCCCTGAAGGGCGGCATCGGATCCGCTTCGAGAATCGTGACGATGGACGGCAGGGACTACACGGTGGGCGTGCTGGCCCTGACCAACCACGGCAGACTGTCCGATCTGCGGCTGCCGGGGATGGAGAGCTTTGGAAAGGAGCTGGCCGGACAGCTGGCAAATGACGCTCCCGACAAGGGCTCCTGCATTCTGGTGCTGGCCACCGACCTGCCGCTGGACGCCCGGCAGCTGACGAGGGTGCTCCGCCGGTGTCCGGTGGGGCTCTGCCGGCTGGGTTCCTATTATGGCCACGGCAGCGGGGAGCTGGTCGTGGGCTTTTCCACCGCCTACCCCGTCCTTCAGCGGGAGCAGCGGGACATCGTCCCCCGGGCCTTCCTCAACGAGAAGCGGATGGATCTGCCCTTCCGCGCCGCCGCCGAAGCCTCGGAGGAGGCCGTGCTCTGCTCGCTGCTGGCTGCTGAGACGGTGGAGGGCTTCAGGGGAACGAAGATCGGCTTGCGGGAGTATCTTCCCTGATCCGCGGAAATCTGTGAAAAAACGCCTGCCGGGTGTATGCGGCAGGCGTTTTCAGCGTGTCGATAAAGTCGATGCGCATTAGCAGTTTGCACAAATAAGGAACGGCTTTTCGTTGGACTGCCAAAGCGAATAAATTTTTACTCGATTTTTTTCAAAAAATCGCGGGTCCAGGGCAGAGCCCGGTCGCGGCCCGCAGGCCGCGAAATCCTGCTCCTCCGCGCCCGGCGCGGACAATAAATACTAAAAAAGCGCGGCCCGCAGGCCGCAAGATACTCCACAGAGACCCCATGCCCGCTTTCAGCGGGCATATGCATTTCTTCCGTTTTGTGCAACTTTTTCTTGCAAGCCACTTTTTCGACAGCCTGACGCCTGCCGGGTGTATGCGGCAGGCGTTTTCTTGTCTGGGGGATGGCGGAAAATCGGATCTGTTTTTCCTGAAGTCAGAACGGGTACGCCTTCGTTCTCTTAAAAACCAATCGACCGGTTTCGACATGTTGGAGAAAGGATGACACACATGAAAAGAATCAAGTGGCCGGACATCAGGGCCATAGAGCGGGAGGAGCATGAGACAAAGAGCTTTGCCCGGGGACTGAATTTTTACAAGCTGTTCTGGATCTTCTTCATCGGCTGCTTTCTGGGCGTGGTGGTGGAGACGCTGTGGTGTCTGCTGACCCGCCATCACTACGAAAGCCGGGTAGGGCTGATCTACGGGCCGTTCAATCTGGTATACGGCTTCGGCGCGCTGGCCATGGCGCTGGGACTGTATCACCTGCGGAGCAAACGGGACAGCGCCGTGATTCTGGCAGGAGCGGTTATCGGCAGCATCGTGGAGTACATCTGCTCGCTGGTGCAGGAGCTGCTGTTCGGCACGGTGTCCTGGGACTACTCCGCCATGCCCTTCAATCTGCAGGGGCGTATCAACCTGCTGTACTCGCTGTTCTGGGGCTTTCTGGCGATTCTCTGGGTCAAGGGCATATACCCCTGGATGGCCAAATGGATTCTGAAGATCCCCAACCGGGTGGGCAAGCCCCTGACCTGGGTGCTGCTGGTGTTCATGATTTTCAACAGCTTCATGTCCGCCGCCGCCGTGGGCCGCTGGGCCGAACGCCGGGAGCAGCTGCCGCCCTCCAATGTACTGGAGCAGTATATGGATGACCACTACCCCGATGCGCGGATGGAGAAGATTTACGCGAATATGAAGTGGTAGAGCTTTTTGAAAGAAGAGAGCTGTGCTGAAGACCGCTGACCTTAGGGTCGGCGGTTCAGGCTGTCGAAAAAGTATTTTGCAAGAAAAAGTTGCACAAAGAAGGCAAAATATATGCCCGCTGGAAGCGGGCATGGGGTCTCTGAGGGGAATCTTGCGGCTCTACGTCGTTTTCCGCAAGCGGAAAGCTGCAAGAACGCAAGCGTTCTTGCGCGTGAGTACTCCCTTGTAACTTTGCTGGTATACGATGGGGCGCGGAGGAGCAGGATTTCGCGCTCTGCGGAAGGTTTGACCGAAGGTCATACCGAGGCGACACGGGCTCTGCCAGACTAAGGCCGAAGGCCGTGTCGAGGACTCGCGATTTTTTGGCTTTCCGCTTGCGGAAAGCGAAG
>JAQXNQ010000332.1 GCA_029098085.1 Oscillospiraceae bacterium | reverse complement strand
CCCTCGCTGGTCAACGATGTGGTCTGGAGTCTGGCCTTTTCCATGTACTCTGTCATCATGGGCCATCTGGGCAGTGACGCGGTTGCCGCCAACGCCGTGGCCAATATGGCCCTGAACATCGGCGCAGTGGTCTGCCGCGGCTTTGCCAACGCCACTACCATCATCATCGGAAAGACACTGGGAGAGAACAATATGGAAGCCGCCAGGCTCTACGCCCGCCGCATGACCTGGCTGACCTCCATTTTCAGCATTCTGGGCGGACTGGTGATCATCTCCATCCGGCCGCTGATGCTGAATCTCTATGCGGACAAGCTGTCGGCACAGGCTCTGTCCTATCTGTCCGCCATGATGCTGATGCAGTCCTATCACCTGTGGGGCGAGGGCATCAACACCTGCTGGATCTGCGGCTGCTTCCGGGGCGGCGGAGACTCCCGCTTCGGCATGATTCTGGACACCCTGTTCATGTGGTGCGTGGCTGTTCCGCTGATGGCGCTGGCAGCCTTCGTCTTCAAGCTGCCGGTCATCTGGGTGTACTTCGTCATGTGCCTGGACGAGTTTGAAAAGATGCTGCCCGCCTTCTGGCATTACCGCAGCTTCAGCTGGCTGAAAAACATCACCCGGGAGCAAAGCGAGCTGGAAGCCTGAAATCCCCCTTATGACAGAAAAGCCTCTTATCCCGTCTGCCGGGATAAGAGGCTTCTTTCATGGATGTGCAGGAGGTGCGCTGTCGAACCGCTCCGGCTTCACCGGACGCCGGAGTCTCCTTCCTCCCCGGGAAGGTACGGTACAAACACCGGCTCGTCCCGGATAAAAACCTTAACCTGAGGATAGGGCGGCTCCTCGCCGTCGAAGATGCACTTGAACAGCAGCATGCTGATGCCCTGCTCCAGCCTCAGCGGAGAACCGTCTCCCTGCACCGTCCGGAGCAGATGGAAATTCTTGTCCCGGATCTCGGCAGTGACACCGCCATCATAGATCAGGTACTGGCCCTTATCCAGCCGGATATCAAAGGACAGGAAATCCTCACCGGCCCGGAAGGTCAGATGGCTGAAGCCGCCGTCATCCCGCTCATCGCCGGCCCGCATCCGGAAGACCATCTTCTGCTCCCGACAGGGATTGAAGATCATCCAGTCGGCACCGGAGGGCATGCCGGGCTGCGCCCCCTCAGGCGAGCATTCAAAGGCGGCGATGCGCATCGGATATACGTTGAAGCCGCCGGAAAGCTCCTCGATCTCCCATTCGGTCCTGGGATCCCGCAGGGTCTCCCGCAGCGCTGCGGGAATATCGCCGTACATCCGCATCTTTTCCCATGCGGCAATCAGCTTCAGATAGTCCATGGTTTTGCCGTGGGCCGTCAGGGCATCGCTGCTCATGTTGAAGGCAAAGCCCGCTCCGTAGCCCGCTGCCTTGGACAGCATCCAGTTGATGTCATCGGGGGTAGTGGATTCATATTTCCGGGTAGCCTTCCGCAGGGTGTACCAGCCCATCATGGGCGGCAGCAGGTTGCGGCGGAAGTAGTCCTGATTGCTGCGGCGGTAATCAAACATGCCGTTGCGCATATCGGCGTACCAGGGCTCGCCCCAGTTCATGTAGGTATGCATGTGCCAGTTGTAATGGCTCAGCTGGCTTGCGTCGCTCAGAACCTCCGGGCCCCAGATGTCGTAGCAGTCCTGCACATACCGCGCAGAGGCGTACTGCTCGTGGCCGGTGTAGTACAGACCCTCCAGGCCGTCGAAGGAGATCCGCCTGAGGCCGGCATGCCGGAACAGCTCGCCGAGACGGCTGCTGAATGCCCGCTGCAGCTTCAGATCCGGAAACAGGGTGCGGTAGTCGTGATCCCAGAGCCGGGCGGCCGCATCTCCCTTTTCATGGGCAGCAGCGATCGTTCCCCAGGCACCCCGCTCACAGTCGGAGAGGTACGTCACGCCGTCCTCCTGCCGCAGCCGCTGATAGCGGATCAGCTCATTCCCGATCCGGACAGCATTGAGGGTGGACAGGCGGCTGAAGAAGGCATTGTCCTCAATGGGAATCTCGGGTTCGTCCGGCGTGAGCGCCTTCAGAATCACGGTCTCCCCCATCTTCAGCAGGTTGGGATGGGGCAGAGGCGTCACATAAGGGTCGTTTGTGGTGGTGAAGTTGGACAGGGTATGAAGCCCCAGATCCATGCCCCGGGCTCTGGCCCGATCCGCCATGGCCTTCAGAGCCTCATCGCCGCCCTCCAGTTCAAAGTGGCCCCAGTTTTTGAAGGGGCCGGGATGATACAGGCAGGAAAAGCCCCCCGCCTCGGCGCAGTCCAGCGCCGTATCCAGAGTGTCCGCGTCAAAATCCATAATCAGGTAGGAGGCATTGGCCCGCCGGGCGGTCTTGGCCCACTCTCCATCCACCAGCGTGTGGGGCAGGCCTTCAGTCAGCTCGATCTCACTGATGGCCGAAAGGGCTTCCTCCTCCGGGCAGGCAAACAGGGCGATGGCGGAGCCTTCGATCAGGGCGTCCTCCCCCTCCACCGACAGCACCAGCGCCTTTTTGGCGTAGAAATAATCCCGGTAGGCCACCTCGGTGCGGTTACGGCAGTAGGCCTGCAGCGCAGCGCCGCCCTGCAGCGGAAGGGCGGCGCAGGCAGAAAGCGGCTCCCGCATGCCCCTGCGGCTGATGATGCTTTCACCCATGGGATGTGCTTCGGTCAGCTCTCCGGGAAAACCGCCCACCGTTTTGGGATTGAGGGACTGCACGCCCACAAGCTGACCGTCCTTTCTGGCGACGCCCACGATCTCGCCGCACTCGCCGGGATATTCCGCCAGGAAGGGGCCCCACAGCAGAGCCTACGCAGCGGGATCCGCCTCCAGCGCCCGGAAGCGGCAGTACCGCCCCTGCTCCTGCGCCTCAATCCGCTGGGAGATACCGCCGAAATGAAGGATAAAACCGCCCTCCGCAGGCTCCGCTGCTTCAGCCGGAAGGATTTGCCCATCCAGCACAAGATGGGCAAAGGGCACCGGCGCGCCGCCGCAGAGGCTGCAGCTGCCGTTTTTATAAAGCTCCAGAGTTTCTGTTCCGATCCGGTAAATCATTCGTCATCGCTCCTTTGGAAACGTTTTTGCAGCATAAACCTGTACGCTGCCGTCCGGCGGCCAGCCGACCGGTTTTCCTGAACGGCCGATTTTTCAAATCCGGGCTGCCGCGCAGGCAGATTCATGCTCACTCTTCTTTTGTACCTCCGGGTTTTACCGCAGCTTTTGCACAGCGCCTTCCGTCAC
>JAQXNQ010000331.1 GCA_029098085.1 Oscillospiraceae bacterium | reverse complement strand
GGTTGGCGATGAAATCATCACCAGCGGCGGCATCATCGGCCGTGTGGTTTCCCTGCGGGAGGATACCATCCTGATTGAAACCGGCAGCGACAGAAGCAAGATCCGCATCAAGCGCTGGGCGGTTCAGTCCTGCGAGACCATCCACGACGAGGTCTGAGTTCTGAAGCTCTCCTCCGCAGCATATGCTTTCCTTGAAAATGGCTGACAGGGGGAGAGATGGCTGTGGCAAAGGTAAAGGGCAGAAAAACAGATCCGGAGCGTTCGGTTCCGGTACCCTTGCAATTTCTGGCGGGCTGGGCAGCCGGCGGAGCGGTTTTGGCCGTCATGCTGCTGCTTTCGGCGCTGCTGGCGTCGGGAATGGGCCTCCCGTTGGGCGCGCTGGAGATTCTGCTGCTGCTGTCCATTGCGGCCGGGTCCCTGGCCGCCGGTTGGGTGACGGCCCGGCGGATCGGCCAAAAGGGCCTCGTTTGCGGCGCCGCTTCCGGACTGATGCTGTCCCTGACAGCCCTGGGCGCGGCAGCCATCCTGCAGTCCCGGCTTCCGGAGCTTTCCGACTGCGGCCGGGCCGCGGTTTTTATCACAGCTGCCATGATCGGCGGCGTATTGGGTGTTCAGAAGGCCAGCCGCCGCAAGCGGTGACGCCTGTTGACATACGTTATAAGTAAAGGAGCGTTTTATATGAAACATGTAAAGACCCTGAACAAGGCAAACCTGAAAGAGTCCTGCGCGAAGGGCGGCTGCGGCGAGTGCCAGGCCAGCTGCCAGTCTGCCTGCAAGACCTCCTGCACCGTTGCCAACCAGAAATGTGAGCACGAGGATAAGTAAGGCCAGTCTTTTGTGATCGGCGCCCCGCCAGTTTCAGCCGGCGGGGCTTCGTCATGCAATCCGAGATTTAAAGGGCCCCCGGCCCGGAAAGGTAGAAACTGATGATCCATAAATACAGCATGGGCGGTTACAATATTGTGCTGGACGTCCACAGCGGCGGGGTCTCGGTGGTGGACGACGCGGCCTACCGGCTGCTGGACGAGCTTTCCTCCCCCATGGCGGCCCAATGCCCCGACGAGATTCTGGACAGGCTGTCCGGCGAATTCACCCGCGAAGAGCTGCTGGACGCCTATGAAGAGCTGTACGGCATGTATAAAGACGGGCTTTTGTTCTCAGAGGACGATTATGCCCAGTTTGCCGACCGGATGGTCTCCAGTCCGGTCAAGGCCATGTGCCTGCACATTGCCCACGACTGCAACCTGCGCTGCAAATACTGCTTCGCCTCCACCGGCGAATACGGCGGACGCCGCCAGCTGATGAGCTTTGAAACCGGCAAGCGGGCCATCGACTTCCTGATTTCCCACTCGGGAAACCGGCGCAACCTGGAGCTGGACTTCTTCGGCGGCGAGCCGCTGATGAATTTCGAGGTGGTCAAGCAGGTGGTGGCCTACGCCCGGGAGCAGGAAAAGCTTCACGGCAAGAATTTCCGCTTTACCATCACCACCAACGGTATGCTGCTGACCGATGACAAAATCGACTTCATCAATCAGGAAATGTCCAATGTAGTGCTGTCTCTGGATGGCCGTAAGGAAGTCAACGATTATTTCCGTCCCTGCGTCAATGGAAGCGGCTCCTATGACATCATCGTTCCCAAGTTCCAGCGGCTGGTGGAGAAGCGCCACGGGCAGCAGTACTATGTCCGCGGCACCTTCACCAAGCGCAATCTGGACTTCAGCAAGGATGTGCTGCATTTCTACGATGATCTGGGTTTTGACCAGATGTCCATCGAGCCGGTGGTCACCGATCCCACTCTGGACTATGCCCTGACCGAAGAGGATCTGCCCGCCATCTATGCCGAGTATGAGCGGCTGGCCCAGAAGGTCATCGAGTACCGCAAGGCTGGCAAGTTCTTCAATTTCTTCCACTTCATGATCGATCTGGATCAGGGCCCCTGCGCCATTAAGCGGCTGCGGGGCTGCGGCTGCGGCAACGAGTATGTGGCCATCACTCCCGACGGCGACATCTACCCCTGCCACCAGTTCGTGGGCATGGAAGAATGGAAGATGGGTTCCCTCTATGACGGCAGTTTTGA
>JAQXNQ010000330.1 GCA_029098085.1 Oscillospiraceae bacterium | reverse complement strand
GGGGTAGCGGGAAGTGTAATAGGCCAGATCCTCCATACCCCGCTCCTCATCGCAGCCCACAAACAGCAGCGGCAGGAAGGAAAGCCGGATGCCCAGCTCCTTCAGGCAGCGCAGCAGATAGAGGGTTCCCACAGTAGGGCCCTTGTTGTCCGCCACGCCCCGCCCGATGAGCCAGCCGTCCTCTTCCACCGGCTCGTAGGGAGCGTGCAGCCAGCCGCTGCCCTCGGGCACCACGTCCAGATGTCCCCAGAAGCCCAACGTTTCCCGGCCCTCCGGCTCTTCCAGCCAGAGACAGCCGCAGTGATCCTCAAAATTCCGGGTGGAGAAGCCCTGCTCCTCACCCAACTTCAGCATCTCATGGAGCGCTGCCCGGCAGCCGGTGCCGAAGGGTGCGCCGCCCTCGCCGGGCTGGGAGACGCTGCGGATGGAGACCATCCGGCAAATATCCCGCACCAGCTCATCCCGGTGATCGTCGAGCCACCGGTCGATGCGCTTATAAAGCGCCTGTTTGTCCGTCATGATGCTCTCCTTCCGGGTTACGCCTGCAGAATCTCTTCAATGGCAGCAAGCTCCTCCGCCGTAAAATCCAGGTGGGCGGCCGCGCCCACATTCTCCTTGATCTGGGAGAGACGGCTGGCGCCGATGATCAGCGAGCAGACCTGCTTCTGCCGCAGACACCAGCAAAGGGCCATCTGGCTCAGGCTCTGTCCTCTGGAAGCGGCGATTTCATTGAGCTTTTTGGCCTTGGCCACCTTTTCAGGGGTGACGCCCTCCGGCTTCAGGAACTGGCTGGGGCCGCCCGCTCTGGAATCGGCGGGGATGCCGTCAAAATACCGGCTGGTCAGCAGACCCTGCGCCAGAGGCGAGAAGCAGATGGCGCCCACGCCCTTCTCCTCCAGCACATCCAGCAGGCCGTCCTCTTCAATCCAGCGGTTGAACATGGAGTAGGAGGGCTGATGAATCAGGCAGTGCACCCCCATACCCTCCAGAATCTCAAAGGCCCGGCGGGCATCGGCGGCGTGGTAGTTGGAGATGCCCACATAGAGGGCCTTGCCCTGCCGCACCAGGGTAGCCAGAGCGTCCATGGTCTCCTCAAGAGGGGTGTTGGGATCGGGGCGGTGATGGTAGAAAATATCCACATAGTCCAGTCCCATCCGCCTGAGGCTCTGGTCGCAGGAGGCGATCAGGTTCTTTTTGGAGCCCCATTCGCCGTAGGGGCCGGGCCACATGTAGTAGCCGGCCTTGCTGGAGATGATCAGCTCGTCCCGGTAGGGCATCAGATCCTTTTTCAGGATCGCGCCGAAGGTCTCCTCGGCACTGCCGGCGGGCGGGCCGTAGTTGTTGGCCAGGTCGAAATGGGTGATGCCCAGGTCAAAGGCGCCCAGCACCATCTGCCGGGCGTTTTCGAAGGGAACGTTCCCTCCGAAATTGTGCCACAGTCCCAGCGAAAGGAAGGGCAGACGGACGCCGCTTCTGCCGCAGCGGTTGTAGAGCATGCCGTCATAACGGGTCTCATTGGGCTGATACATAGGGGTTCCTCCTTATGAATGGTTTGATTCCATTATAAGACATTCTGTCCAAAATGCAAGGACTGCAGCAAAAAAACCGCCGCAAAGTTTCCCTTGCGGCGGCAGCTTAGTGTATGCCCGCTGAAAGCGGGCATGGCTTTGTCTAATGAGAGTCTTGCGGCCTGCGGGCCGCGCTTTTTTGTATTGATTGTCCGCGCCGAGCGCGGAGAAGCAGGATTTCGCGCTCTGCGGAGCGCGACCGGGCTCTGCCCTGGACCCGCAAGGAGCAAGCCCCTTGACCCATAATCTTTGGCAAAGGTCGATGGGTGGTATCAATTCGCAAGAAGCTCGTAAGAGGTTCTTGTAGCTTTCGCATGAGCGAAAGCGATGGAACTTTATTTGCCTTGCCAGTCTAACGACAGGTAATCCCTTGTTTGTACGAATTGCCAGTGTGCATCGACTTTTTCGACAACCTGAAACCGCCGCGAAGTTTCCCCCGCGGCGGCTTCTTCCGATCTCTTTACAGCACGCAGTACTGCGCCATGTAGCTCTCCATCAGCTTCAGCACATCGCCGTAGCTGCCCTGATCCACCAGATACTCGTGGATGTCCTTGACGGTGACAATGGCGTGAACATCGATGCCGAACTCGTCCTTCACTTCCATGACGGCGGTCTTGCCGGGGTTCTGGCCCACCTCGCAGCGGTTAACCGAGATGAACATATCCTGCACGGTCACCCTGGCGGCACTCTGCAGAATCGGCACGGTCTCCCGCACGGCGGTACCGGCGGTGATGACGTCCTCGATGATGATGATCCGGTCGCCGTCCTGGGGCTTGTAGCCCACCAGACTGCCGCCCTCGCCATGATCCTTGGCTTCCTTGCGGTTGAAGAAGTAGGGCTTGTCGATGCCGAATTCTCTGGCCAGGGCGCCGGCAGCGGCAGTAGCCAGGGGGATGCCCTTGTAGGCCGGGCCAAACATGGCGTCAAAATCGCTGCCGCAGGTCTCCTTCACCAGTCGGGCGTAGAACTTGCCCAGGGTATCGATCTGCGCGCCGGTGCGGTAGTTGCCGGTGTTGACAAAGTAGGGGGAGAGACGGCCGCTCTTGGTGGTGAACTGGCCGAAGCGGAGCACGTCCGCACTCATCATAAACTCGATAAATTCCTTCTTGTCTGCTGCAATCATAGCTGTTTCCCTTCTCCGCGAAAAATGCGGTTCATATGGATTGGGGGGCCGACAGCCGCCGGAAGCCCCTTTGTCTTCATTATACCATAAAAAGCATGCCGGGACAACGGCATCAGGCAAAAAACTCCGCCGTTTCCGGACAGCAAAAAGGACACCGGGCGGTGTCCTTTTGCTGTTTCGGCTTCTGTCCGGCGCACACCGGTCAGAAACCAACCTGTGAAACCTTATTCGCCTTCCGGACCATAGTAGGCATCCACCAGGATGGCCTTCAGTTCGGAGATCAGAGGATAGCGGGGGTTAGCGGGGGTGCACTGGTCGGCATGAGCCTCGTCGGCCACGGCGTCCAGATTGTCCATGAAGGTCTTCTCGTCGACGCCCTGGCTCTTGATGGAGCGGGCCACGTTCATGGAAGCCTGCAGGTCCTTGATGGCCTTGATCAGGCTCTGTACGCCCTCCTCGGTGGTGGAGCAGGGCAGGCCCAGCATCTCGGCGATCTCGGCATAACGCTTGTCAGCAATGAAGTGCTCGTACTTGGGCCAGGTGGCAAACTTGCTGGGCTTCTGCGCATTGTAGGCAATGACGTAGGGCAGCAGAATGGCGTTGGCGCGGCCGTGAGGAATGTGGTAAGCGGAGCCGAGCTTGTGAGCCAGAGAGTGGTTAATGCCCAGGAACGCGTTGGTGAAGGCCATACCGGCGATGCAGGACGCGTTGTGCATCTTCTCGCGGGCCTCGCGGTCGTTGCCGTTGTCGTAGGCGCGCTTCAGGTATTTGAAGACCAGACGGATGGCATGGAGGGCCAGACCATCGGTGTAGTCGGAAGCCAGCACCGAGACATAAGCTTCGATGGCGTGGGTCAGAACGTCCATACCGGTATCGGCGGTGACGGACTTGGGCACGGACATGACGAACTGAGGATCGACGATGGCCACATCGGGAGTCAGCTCGTAGTCGGCCAGAGGATACTTGATGTTCGCCTTCTTGTCGGTGATGACGGCGAAGGAGGTAACCTCAGAGCCGGTGCCGGAGGTGGTGGGCACGCAGACCAGCTGTGCCTTGTTGCCCAGCTTGGGGAAGTGGTAGGTACGCTTGCGGATGTCGAAGAACTTCTGCTTCATGCCGGTGAAGGAGATATCGGGATGCTCGTAGAACATCCACATGCCCTTGGCAGCGTCCATGGCGGAGCCGCCGCCCAGCGCGATGATGACATCGGGATGGAAGTGGTTCATGGCTTCCACGCCGCGCATGATGGTATCCACAGAGGGATCGGGCTCAACCTCGGCGAAGATCTCGGCATGGCAGTACTCGGGGCGTCTTCTCAGGTAATGAAGCACCTTGTCCACGTTGCCCAGCTTGACCATGGTCTCGTCGGTGACGATGAAGGCGCGGCTGATGTCGGGCATCTTTTCCAGATACTGGATGGCATTGTACTCGAAGTAGATTTTCGGCGGGATCTTGAACCACTGCATATTGACTCTCCTCTTGGCAATGCGCTTGATGTTGACCAGGTTCTGAGCAGAGACGTTGGAGGTGGTGGAGTTCTTGCCGAAGGAGCCGCAGCCCAGGGTCAGAGAGGGGGTGTTCTCGTTGTAGATATCGCCGATACCGCCCTGAGAGGAGGGAGAGTTGACGATGATACGGCCGACCTCCATGGCCTCGCCGTACTCGGCAATGATATCGGGATCGCCGCAGTGGATGGCAGCGGAGTGGCCCAGACCGCCGTTGTGCAGCATCTTGCGGGCCATTTCAAAGCCCTGCTCCTTGCTGTCCACAACAATGTAGGCCAGGATGGGAGACAGCTTTTCCTTGGACAGGGGGTAATCGGGGCCTACATCGGGGATGCGGCCGATGAGGATCTTGGTGTTTTCGGGAACCTTGAAGCCGGCCTGTTCAGCGATCCAGCTGGCGGGCTTGCCGACGACGGCGGCGTTCAGGGAGCGGCCCTTGGCCTCGGGGAAGGCGTAATCGACGAGCTTGCGCTCCTCTTCGCCTTCAACGAAGTAGCAGCCGTTCTCGCGCATGATGGCTTCGAAGAAGTCGGCGATTTCCTTGTCGACGATGACAGCCTGCTCAGAGGCGCAGATCATGCCGTTGTCGAAGGTCTTGGAGAGCATCAGGTCGTTGCAGGCCTGCTCCAGATTGGCACTCTTGTGAATGTAGCAGGGCACGTTGCCGGGGCCGACGCCCAGAGCGGGTTTGCCGGTGGAGTAAGCGGCGCGCACCATGCCGGCGCCGCCGGTAGCCAGCACCAGAGCCACGTCGGGATGGTTCATCAGGGCATTGGTGGCATCCAGAGAGGGGTATTCGATCCACTGCACACAGTTTTCAGGCGCACCGGCGGCCACGGCAGCATCGCGAACGATGCGGGCAGCCTCAGCGGAGCACTTTTGCGCATTGGGATGGAAGCCGAAGATGATGGGGCATCTGGCCTTGGCAGCGATCATGGACTTGAACATGGTGGTGGAGGTGGGGTTGGTAACAGGAGTAACACCAGCTACGATACCCACGGGCTCGGCAATCTGCACGATGCCGGACAGCTCGTCATCCTCGATGATGCCAACGGTCTTCTGGTCCTTGATGTCATGCCAGATGTACTCGGTTGCGAACAGGTTCTTGATGATCTTGTCCTCGTAGACGCCGCGGCCGGTCTCTTCCACTGCCATCTTGGCGAGTCTGGTGTGGTTGTCCAGACCGGCGAGAGCCATGGCGTGGGCGATGGCGTCAACCTGCTCCTGATCGAGCTTCATGTATTCCTGCATGGCAACCTTTGCTTTGGCAACCAGCTCGTCGATCATGGCGTTGACGTCCACAGCGGGAGCTGCGGGTGTTTCTTTTTTCGTGGCCATAGGTTTTTGCCTCCTCAAAAATTGTGCGTTTGGGGTGTGCATTTTGGTGATTCACAGGTTTGTTAATCTCTTAACAATTGCATTATACCCTATTGTTATTTTTTTGTCAATGCCTGTACGCCATTTTGAATGCCAATGTTGTACGGAATAGCACCTCCTGTTTTAGGCAGATTGTACAAGGCACCGCTTACATGCGATTCCTGTGGGGATCCGGCATTGTCAAGAGACGGGAAAATGTAGTATAATAAGCCATATTGCCGCAAACCGGCGCTGCCGGGAGCGGTTTCCCGCCATCAGTATAGCACATTTTTCCGGGCCGGGACAATGGGCCAACCTGCCAATCTTCCTGTCCGCTTTGCAGCATTTTCCCGAAAGGAGGGGCAAAATGGAAGACTCTGCCGCCCGGGCCGCCGCCCAAACCGAAGCGCTCTTCGCCGAAAAGGGCGTTCATCTGACCGAAGCCCAGCGCCGGGGGCTGGAGCTTTCCGGCCGCCCCACCCTGCTGCTAGCGGTGCCCGGCTCGGGCAAGACCACCGTTCTGGTGGGCCGGGTGGCGGCCCTGCTGCTGTCCGGCGTACCGGCGGAGCGGATCCTCAGCCTGACCTTCTCCCGGGAATCGGCCCGGGACATGACGAGGCGGTTTTCCGCCCTCTTCCCTGGGCTGCCCCTCCCCCGGTTTTCCACCATCCACAGCCTTTGCTACAGCATTCTCACCGACTATTCCCGCTGCTCCGGAAGGCCGGTGCCCCCCATGGTGGGAGCCGACGGACAGCCCACCGCCCTGCAGCTGCTGCGGGAGGTGATCCGGCAGCAGACAAAGGAGTTTGTGGAGGAAGAGGACCTGAACGACGCCCTCTCCGCCATCGGCCTGTGCAAGAACCTGATGCTGACCCGGCAGGAGATGGGGGACGTCCCCTGCGCGCTGGAGGATCTGCCCGGCCTGTTCGACGGCTATCAGCAGCGCAAGGCTTCCCTGGGGCTGATGGACTACGACGACATCCTGCTCTACGCCCTGACCTTTCTGCAGAAGCTCCCCGCTCTGCTGCAGCGCTGGCGGCAGCGGTACGACTTCATCAACGTGGACGAAAGCCAGGACGTCTCCAGGGTACAGCTGGAGCTGCTGCGGCTGCTGAAGCCCGACGGCAGTGGCCTGTTTCTGGTGGGCGACGAGGATCAGTCCATCTACGGCTTCCGGGGCGCCTATCCCCAGGGCATGCTCTCCTTTCAGAAGCTGTTTCCCGAAGGCCAGGTCTGCAAGATGGAGGACAATTTCCGCTCCCGGCCGGGGATTCTCTCCCGCTGCGGCAGCTTCATCCGTCTCAACCGGGACCGCTACGAAAAGGAGCTGGTGCCGGGCCGCAGGGAAAACGGCGAGCCCTGCCGGCTGCTCCGTCCCCGGACGCCGGAGCAGCTCTGCGAGCAGCTGCTGCAGAAAATTGCTTCCTTAAAGGAAGACGAAACCCTGGGCATCCTCTACCGCAACAACCTCAGCGCCCTGCCCCTGGCCGACCTGCTGCTGGAAGCAGCCGTGCCCTTTTCCGCCACGGCCTGTCCCTCCCTGCTGATCCGATACCATATCCGAACCCTCTGCGACCTGCTGCGGCTGGCGGAGGACCCGATGAATTTTGATTTGTTCCGGATGCTGAAGCCCGCCTTTGATCTGGATACGGCGGCCAAAGAGGAAGTGCTCCGCCGGGAGGGCAAGGGCAGCGTCCCGGCGCTGCTGCAGCAGACGGGCGAGGAGCTGAAGCTTCCCCATGCGGCCAAGCTGGGCGAGGTGCTGGACCGCATCCGGGGCATGTCTCCCGGCAGCGCCCTGTCCCTGATCGAAAAGGAGCTGCGGTTCGGCCGTTTTCTGCTGGCCAAGGCCCTGTCCGCCGAGGACGCCAACGCCGCCTTCCGCTCCAGCCTGTTCCGGCAGTTCTGCCGCCGCTGCCGCACCATCCCCCAGCTGTTTCAGCGGATCGACCGGGCACAGCAGCTGCTGACCGCGCCCGTCCGCAGCGAGGAGGGACGGGTCTTTCTCTCCACCATCCATTCGGCCAAGGGACTGGAGTTTGACCACGTTTTCCTCCTCGACTGCTGCGACGGCATCCTCCCCGGCCGTACTTCGCTGGAGCAGCTGGCCGAGCAGCGAAACGCCGCTTTCTATGAAGAGGTGCGGCTGTTCTATGTGGCCGCCACCCGGGCCAGGGAGACCCTGACCCTCTGCGCCCCCGCCCAGTCGGAGCGGGGACTGCTGCCCTCCCGGTTTCTGGACGCCTTTCTCCACCCTGACCCGCCGAAGAAGCAGCCTGCTCCCGGCGCGCCCCTGCATCTGACACCCGGTCAGGCAGTGCTGCACAAAACCCTGGGCCGGGGCATCGTCCAGTCGCTGGACGGTGACCTGCTGCGGGTGGCCTTCGCCCCCACCGCCGACGGCAAACAGAACCTGAAGACCCTTTCCCTCTCCTTCTGCACCGCCCGGAAGCTGCTGCAGAAAGTGGAATGAGCAGCGACATGCCGTCCGGCATTCGTCACCACCGATCTGGGCGTGACCGAATACATTTTGGATCGCTGGAACCGATTCTGCCGGAATTTTGAAGAGCCGGACATTTTCTGTTGCATAATTGTAAAGTCTTTCCGCTTTTTTCTCCCCACAGAGGTAAAAAAAGCGGAATTTTTTTCGGCTTTTCGGGATTTTTACGGGTAAAAAGTACCGATACTGTGAAAGTCAACAGATATTCTCTGTCGTTTTGAGCATTGTTTGGGGGATATTTTTTGCAGGGAAAAGAAAAATATCTTGCAAATTGCCACGAAATGGTGTATCATAGTAGCAGTGT
>JAQXNQ010000329.1 GCA_029098085.1 Oscillospiraceae bacterium | reverse complement strand
TCCTGCCTGACCTTCGGCTCCGCCGGACACACCTCCGCCCCCGGACAGATTCCGGTGCGGGAGCTGCGGAGCATGATGGAGCTGCTCCGGCCCGGTCAGCCGGACTGAGACGCCCTATGAATCATGGATAAGGCAGGTGCTGCGTCATGCCAGACAAAAAGCTGTGGGAAATTGAAGACTATCCTGCCCCCGAGTATCTGGACGGCATGGTTCAGGTGGACGACTACTATCTGCCCGCCGCCGCCGCGGAAGAATACCGGGCCGAACGGGAGCGGTACGCCGCCATGGCCGCCGAGGTTTTCCGGGAGTTCTGCCCCTCGGTCAGCCGTCAGCCGGTGGCGGACGGGGACGGAGAAGCCATGCTGGGCCGGGACGCCGACGGCAGCCTGCGGATGCTGGTGCATCTGGATCCCGAAAGCGTCGAGCAGATGAAGCTGGCCGAGCTGGACGGCTGCTTCCGCCAGTGGCTGCTGGACTACAACCAGATGGAGGAGCCCGCCCCGGCCTATGAGGTGCGCCCGGAAATCCGCGAAGCGGTCCGGACACTGACTGCCCTCCCCCGGGTGCAGCGGGCGCTGCAGTATATCCGGGACGACCACGAAAACAGCATCCGGCAGCAGCTGGAGCTGGTGCAGATTCCCGCCCCCACCTTCTCCGAGCAGAAGCGGGCCGCCTATATGGCGGAGCAGTTCCGGGTTCTGGGCCTTTCGGATGTACACATCGACCGCACCGGCAATGTGGTGGGCGTCCGTCCGGGCTGCGGGACAGGCCCCTGCGTGGTGCTGGACGGCCATATGGACACGGTCTACCCTCCGGACACTCCTCTCATACCCCACCGGGACGAGGAATTCATCTACTGTCCGGGCATCGTGGACGACACCCGGGCCTGCGCCGCCATGCTAAGCCTGATCCGTGCCCTGAACGAGGCGGACATCCGCACCGGCGGCGACCTGATCTTTCTCGCCACCGTCCGGGAGGAGGGCATGGGCGGCTTCGGCGGCATGAAGGGCTTTCTGGCGGATCACCCCGGGGTGGGCGCCTGCGTCTGCATGGACGGATACGGCGCGCAGGGCATTGTCTATCAGGCCACCGGCTTCAAGACCATCGAGGTGACCTTCCGGGGCATCGGCGGCCACGCCTACGGAGCCTTCGGCGAGGTGGCCAACCCGCTGCACGCCGCGGCGCGGGCGGTGGCGAAAATTGCGGAGCTCCGGGTTCCCGCCGAGCCCAAGACCACCTACTGCGTCTCCAACTTCCACAGCGGCAGCGATGCCGCCGTTCACGCCATCACCTCCGAGGCGGTGATCAAGATCAACTACCGCTCCAACGGTCAACAGGAGCTGGAGGCGCTGGACCGGGAGATTTTCCGCTGCCTCCGGGAGGCTTGCGCCGAGGAAACCGCCCGCTGGGGCCGGGACGCCATCACCTGCTCCGTCCGCACCCTCTGCGATGTGCCCGCCGGCTCTCTGGATCCCCACGCCCCCATCGTGGAAACCGCCTGGGAGGTCATCCGCTTTCTGGGGAAGGAGCCCCGCCTGCTGGAGGGCGGCCCCACCAACGCCTCGATTCCCATCGGCCTGGGCATCCCGGCCATCTGCATCGGCGACGGCGATCTGGAGACCTTCTGTCACAATGCCGCGCTGGAGCGTTTTCCTGTCAAGGACAGCTGGGAGATGCCCCAGCTGGGGATACTGGCGGCGCTGGCCGCTGCCGGCGTTGACGGCGAAATAAGCTCCATTCTGTAAGGTTCTTTTGACAAAAACCGGCAGGTACAGCGTTTATTGTACCTGCCGGTTTTGCTTATTATGGATTTTTTCACCTTTCCATGGGCTTCCGTGCCAGATACAGATCCATCACATCCTTGATATGCAGCGCGTCACCCGCTGCGCGGATGGCCGCTTCCATCTCCTGCTCCAGCGCCAACCGGGTTTGCTCCGGCAGCTTGCCGTGCCCGGAATAGGAACGCATCAGCTGCACATACTGCTGCCCCGTCAGCACCCGCCAGGCGGTGAACAGCTGGCTGCGCACCTCCGAAAATCCCGCATCCCGCAGTACCTGCTCATAGGCGGGACAGCTGCTGCCGTCGAAGGGCCTGGCATCGCTGCCCTGCCCGAATTTCCGGTACACCGGCTGAACCGCCCGGTCGTCTGCGCTCTCCGGCCCGCCGCCGATGATGGGATGATTCCAAAGCAGTGCCAGCGTTCCGCCCGGCTTCAGCAGCCGCCGTACCTTGGCCAGGCCCTCCTCCCGGGGAATCCAGTGAAAGGCAGTGGCACTGCAGACCAGGTCATAGGTCTCTTCCTCCGTGAAGTCCAGAAAATCCCCCTGCCACACGGTGAGATTTTCCGAGGCTTCATACTTTTTCCGCAGATATTCCGCCAGATGCTCACCCAGCTCCACCGCCGTCACCGTGCCTCCCATCCGCAGCAGGGATTCCGTGGCCTGACCGGTGCCGGGGCC
>JAQXNQ010000328.1 GCA_029098085.1 Oscillospiraceae bacterium | reverse complement strand
CGGCGGCCAGGGCGGCGATGGCGGCGTTGTATTGGTCGATCTTGCTGTTGGCGTACTGGGGATCGCTGCTCTTTTCGGCGGTCACCGGCAGAATGGACTGCAGATAGACGGGCGTTTCGGGGAATAGCTCCCGGATGCCGTCGATCAGCTGTCCGTAGCAGTCGATCACCGTGTCGCTGGAGAGGAAGGCGACGCCGTTGGCTCCCAGCATGATATAGATCTTTCCGGGATTCTTGTCCTGCAGAGCCTGCAGCACGGTTTTGCTGCCGCCTGCCGTTTCGATGCAGGCCGAGGTGAGGATGGTCTGGGGATTGATGCCGGTGTGAGCCAGCACCTGCTCAGCCGGCAGAAGTTCATAGGCAGAAAGGCCGTAGGTCAGGGAATCGCCGATGAAAACCGCATCGTCCAGCCAGCTAGGATCGGCACTGTCCGCATTCTGGGGGATGGGAGCGCCCACAAAGGGGTCGGGCTCCGGCTCCGGCTCGGATGATTCGGCTTCGGAGGAAGCCTCGTCAGAAACCACCGGGGAAACCGCACTGCTTTCCGGTGTGCTGCTCTGCGTGGAGGAGGAAGGCGTCTGTTCAATGGGCTGAAACATATTGGACAGGGCCAGATAGCCGCCGGCTGCCAGCAGCAGGGCTGCGGCAGCACCAATGAGTATTCCTTTTTTCATTCTGTTTCCTTCTTTTCAGTTTAATCAGAGTACCATGCCTCCGTTGGGGGAGAGCACTTGCCCGGTGATAAAGGCCGCCCGGTCGGAGGCCAGGAAAAGGATGCTTTCCGCTGCGTCCTCCGGCGTACCGATGACACCGAGAGGCGTTTCCTCCTTGAGGGCTTCCATGGTCTCGGGGGAAAGAGCCGCGTTCATTTCGGTGGCGATGACGCCGGGCGCCACGCAGTTGACCCGGATGCCCGAAGGCCCCAGTTCCTGGGCCAGTGCCTTGGTGAAGGCGATGACAGCGCCCTTGGCGGCGGAATAGTGCACCTCACAGGAGGCGCCGACCTGTCCCCACATGGAGGAAAGGTTCACAATGCTGCCATGCTTGCGGCGGATCATGGCGGGAACCGCCCGGCGGCAGCAGTAAAACATCCCCTTGACGCTGACATCAAAGATACGGTTCCAGTCCTCGTCGGTCAGGTCGGTAAACAGCTTCTGCTGGGCGACGCCGGCGTTGTTGACCAGAATTTCCGGCGGACCGAAGACCTCCTCCGTCCGGGAGAAGAGCCGCTCAACCTGGGCGGAATCGGTGATGTCGGCCTGCAGGGACAGGGCGCTGTCGGGGCGCTGGGCGTTCAGATCCGCGGCAAGGGCGTCCTGAAGCTCCACCGAGCTTTTACAGCAGAGCACCACCCGGCAGCCCTCCCGCCAGAGGGCAAAGGCGGCTGCTTTGCCGATGCCCCGGGAGGCGCCGGTGATCAGGGCAACGGTGTTATTCATGGGATCTCCTTTCGGGTTCAAGGCAAAGCCGCCCTCTGCTTTGAGAGAGCGGCGGACGGTTTCTTATTCTTTTCCGTTCCAGCAGTAGGTGCACAGGCACTCGGGATCGATGCCCACCGACTGCATCATGTCGTCCAGACGGTGATACCGCAGGCTGGTGAAGTTCAGCTGCCGGCCGATTTCCGCCACCATCTGCTGATACCGGTCGGATTCGGGATTGGTGTACTCGTCCAGGGGCAGCTGGTCGTTTCTGCCTTCCAGGGAGGCGATGACCCGGCGGGTGATCAGATCCATCTCAGAGGTGGAGCGGGAGAAGTTCAGGTATTTGCAGCCGTACAGCAGGGGAGGACAGGCGGGACGGATATGAACCTCTTTGGCGCCGCTCTGGTACAGGAACTCGGTGGTTTCCCGCAGCTGGGTACCGCGGACGATGGAGTCGTCAATCAGAACCAGCCGCTTGCCCTGGATCAGATCGTGCACCGGGATCAGCTTCATCCGGGCGATCAGGTCACGCTTGCTCTGCATAGTGGGCATGAAGGAGCGGGGCCAGGTGGGGGTGTACTTGATGAAGGGACGGGAGAAGGGAATGCCGGAGCGGTTGGCATAGCCGATGGCGTGAGGCGTGCCGGAATCGGGGACGCCGGCCACCGTGTCGGCCTCCACGTTGTCCCGGGCAGCCAGCATGGAGCCGCACTCATACCGCATCTTTTCCACGCTGACGCCGTCGTAGGAGGAGGAGGGGTAACCGTAGTATACCCACAGGAAGGTGCAGATCTTCATCTTTTTGCCGGGGGAGACCAGGGTGCGGACCTCCTCGGGGGAGACTGCGACAATTTCGCCGGGGCCCAGCTCCTTGTAGGCCGTATAACCCAGATTCAGAAAAGCGAAGCTCTCAAAGGAAACGCAGTAGGCGTCCTCCTTCTGACCGATGACCACCGGCGTCCGGCCCAGACGGTCTCTGGCTGCGATCAGCCCCTTGGGGGTCATGAGCAGAATGGTCATGGAGCCGTCAATGGCCTGCTGCGCATACTGCAGACCGTCGATCAGATTGTCCCGCTGATTGATGAGGGCAGCCACCAGCTCGGTGGCGTTCAGCTCACCGCCGCTCATTTCCAGGAAATGGGTGCTGCGGTTTTTGAAGATTTCCTCCGACAGCGCAGCGGCGTTGTTGATTTTTCCCACGGTGGCGATGGCGTAGGTGCCGTGATGGGAGCGCACCAGCAGGGGCTGGGGCTCATAGTCCGAGATGCAGCCGATGCCCAGATTGCCGCTCATGGTCTGGCTTTCCTTTTCAAACTTGGTTCGGAAAGGAGCGTTCTCGATGTT
>JAQXNQ010000327.1 GCA_029098085.1 Oscillospiraceae bacterium | reverse complement strand
CGAAACCGGTGTCCGCACCGACAGCCGGTTTCACAGCGGCTTTGAAAGAAGCAGGGAAGCGGACTTTTGGACGTCTGCCTACTCCGGCTCCCTGCAGAGCGACCCCTACACGGATATTCTCCTGGAGGGGCTTGACAGCCTGCCCGACGGCCGGAATTTTGTCCGGGATTATCTGGACCGCTACAGCTACTATGTGAATCTGTCCCAGTCGTTCGGCTTTCTGCAGATGGAGTTTCCCTGGCTCTGGAGCGAGGTGGGGCCGGAAGACAGCATCTATGTGGAGGAATCCGGCCGGGCGGTCAGCATGTCCGGTTCCATCTCCCCCCTGTCGGCGGAGCTTTCCGCCATCCAGCTGCAAGACGGCTGGTACTTCACCCTGCCCAACAGCTTCCATGGCAGCCGCTGGGCCGATCCCGAAACTGGTGAGGAGGGAGAGCTGATCCGCTACGGCGGCAGCTCAGGCATCTTCCGGGTTCCGCTGGATGAAGAGGGAGAGCCCGCCCTGAATCCCGAAACCGGCATGGCAAAGCCGGAGCAGCTGTTTGAGCTGCCCATTTCCAGCGAGGGGGACACCATCGTCCTGCGGCTGGACTGGCTGGAAGAGCCGGGACTGTTTTCCCTCCTCTCCTCAGAAGACGGGACGCTGACGCTGCGGCTGTACGATCCTGAAACGGGTTCTGCCACCGAGCCTCTCTCCCTAGGGGAATCGCTGCTCTGCGAAGACCGGATCGTCACCACCTACGAGGAAAACATAGCCGTCTCCCAGTCCGGCGTACCGGATACCTGTCACGTCCGGGTGCAGGGAAACCTGCTGCTGATCCTGCAGGGCGACAGTGCCGAAGCATCCCGGGCCATTGTGCTGCGGATTTCGGAGGACGGCCGTACCGAGCTGCTGATGGACACCTCCTTCTCAGCCCCGCTCACCTCCGGCGACCGGCTGGATGACTGGATGCTCTGGCAGGACGGCACCCTCTATTTTATTGAAGCAAGTGACTGGTGGGGCGCCAGCATCCAACTGTACGCGGTGGACACTGACGGGCTCAGAGCCCTGGGCTGTCTGCAGAATGCCGGTGGCAGAAAGGAGCAGGAGGCGGGGCGCTATAACTGGGCGTATGAACAGGGCAGCAGCCGGGTGCCCTACCCTGATTACCGGGGATTTCAGCAGGTGCAGCTCCTTCCGGCGGGCGGAGAAGAGTGAAATTCCACCGTCAAAAAAGGGAAATGAGGAGTTTTTCGGAAATTTCCGGACAATAATTTCGAATTTTCGTTGTTTCAGAGAGAATTTTGTATTATAATAGAAGCAGCGCCCCCTTTGTTGGGCGGACAAATTCTTTCTGAAACAGGAGACTGCCATATGAGAACTGTAGGTACCATTTCCCGCGGCGTCCGCTGCCCCGTCATCCGGGAGGGGGACGACCTTGTCAAAATCGTCACCGAGAGCATCGTCGCCTGCGGCGAAGAGCAGCACATCACCTTCGCTGACCGGGACATCGTCGCCGTCACCGAAGCGGTCGTAGCCCGTGCTCAGGGCAACTACGCCTCCATCGACGCCATTGTCAAGGACTGCCAGGCCAAGTTCGGCGTGGACACCATCGGTCTGTCCTTCCCCATCCTCAGCCGTAACCGCATTGCCATCTGCCTCAAGGGCATCGCCAAGGCTTTCAAGAAGGTCTATCTGCTGATGAGCTACCCCTCCGATGAGGTGGGCAACCATCTGTTCGACGAGGATCTGCTGGACGAGAAGGGCGTCAACCCTTGGAGCGACGTGCTGGATCTGCAGCGCTACCGCGAGCTGTTCGGCTATGTGAAGCATCCCTTCACCGGCGTGGACTATGTGGAGTACTACGGCGAGCTGTTCCGGGAGCAGGGCTGTGAAGTAGAATTTATCTTTGGCAACAACGTGACCGCGCTGCTGCCCTACACCAAAAACATCCTCTGCTGCGACATCCACACCAGAGAGCGCAGCAAGCGCCGTCTGCTGGCTGCCGGCGCCGAGAAGGTGCTGACCCTGTCCGACATCCTCACCGAAAGTGTGGACGGCAGCGGCTGGAACGAGAAGTTCGGCCTGCTGGGCAGCAACAAGGCCACCGAGGAGACCGTCAAGCTCTTCCCCAGAAACTGCGAGGACTTTGTGGCCCGGCTGCAGGCCAGCCTGATCGAAGCCACCGGCGCCCACATTGAGGTCATGGTCTACGGCGACGGCGCCTTCAAGGATCCCGTCGGCAAGATCTGGGAGCTGGCCGATCCGGTGGTCAGCCCCGCCTACACCGCCGGTCTGGAGGGTCAGCCCAACGAGCTGAAGCTCAAGTATCTGGCGGACAATGACTTCGCCGGTCTGTCCGGCGAAGCGCTGACCGAGGCCATCCGCAAGAGCATCGCCGCCAAGGACGGCGACCTGAAGGGCAGCATGGCCAGCCAGGGCACTACCCCCCGCCGCCTGACCGATCTGATCGGCAGTCTCTGCGACCTGACCAGCGGCAGCGGCGACAAGGGCACTCCCATCATCCTGATCCAGGGCTATTTCGACAATTACGCAAAATAAGCGAATAACCGGAGAAGGCTTCCGCCCGAAAGGGTGGAAGCCTTCTTTCATGTCAGCTTGGGCTGGAGGGCCTGCCGGTTGACCGCATAGAGCAGCGCATTTTCCCGGCTGATGCGCCCCTGGCGGTACAGCTCCAGAATGCTGTTGTCCATGAGCATCATGCCCTGTGCGCCGCCGGTGAGGATGGCGTTGTCAATCTGATAGACCTTACCGTCCTTGATCAGGTTCCGGATGGCGTTGTTGACCAGCATCACCTCAAAAGCCGGTACCAGTCTGCCGTCGGTGCCGGGGATCAGCTGCTGGGATACCACCGCTTGCAGCACCATGGACAGCTGAATCCGGATCTGCTGCTGCTGGGCCGGAGGGAAGACGTCGATGATCCGGTCCACCGTCTTGGCGGCACCCACCGTGTGCAGGGTGGACAGCACCAGCTGACCGGTTTCCGCCGCCGTGACAGCCGTCTGGATGGTCTCAAAATCCCGCATCTCCCCCAGCAGGATCACGTTGGGCGACTGACGGAGGGCCGCCCGCAGAGCGTGAGCATAGCTTTCGGTGTCATGTTCGATTTCCCGCTGGCTGACGATGCTTTTTTTATGGGAGTGAATGAACTCGATGGGATCCTCCAGCGTGATGATGTGACCATTCCGGGTATGGTTGATCCGGTCGATCAGACAGGCCAGGGTGGTGGATTTTCCGCTTCCGGCGCTGCCGGTAACCAAAATCAGCCCCTTCTGCATCTGATACAGGTTCATGACGCTCTCCGGAATCTGCATGTCCTCCGGATCGGGCAGCTGGAAGTTCACCACCCGCAGCACACAGGCCAGCGAGCTGCGCTGCTTGTAGGCGCAGCAGCGAAACCGCCCCATGATGCCCGGCACAAAAAAGGAAAAGTCATCGTCACCCGACTGCAGCAGCCGGTCCATGCTCCGCTCGGACAGCTCATAGATCCGGGAAATCAGGCTGCGGGTGTCCGGCGGCATCAGCCGCTGCTCCTGCTGGGGCTCCACGCCGCTGTTGATCTTGTAGGCCACCGGAAAACCGGCCACCAGAAAAATATCCGAAGCGCCGCTGTCCAGAGCGCGCTGCAGGATCTCCTCCATCTGCATAGGCTTTCTCCCTTCAGAATTCATTCACCGGTCCAGAGGTTCATCGATTCTTCCTCCCACTCTGCGGTGCTCTCCACCGTCTGGGAAAGGAGGGACAGATACGGCGCGGACTTCCCTATCCTGTACACCGTCCGAAGCTGTCTGCGGTCATCCACGGAATGCACCAGCGTCAGGATATCGCCGTCCAGCTCTCCCAGAGCCGCCATGCCTTCCGAATCGCCCTGCTCCGCAAAAAAAGCGGCCTGTCCGGCATCCTGAGCGGCAGCGCCCACGGCCCGGTAATAATCGGAAGCAGCCTGCTCCGCCCGGTCGGCCAGCTTCTCCTCCGAGGAGGCGGTTACCCAGGACAAAACCGCAAAGGTGCTGAGCATCAGCACCAGCAGCACCATGAAGACCGAGATCAGTCCGCCGCCAAAGCGGAAGGTGCGGCGCCCGCTCATGAGTCTCCCCCTTCCACAAACAGGGCGGATCTCAGCGGAGCGGAAAGAATCTCCTGCCCGCTTTCATCCAGGGCCAGAGCCTCCAGCTGAAGCAGCGTGCCGCCCGCGACGGGCTGCTCCTCCACCAGTACCTGTACCTCATAGGAAACACCCTGCTCCTCCAGCACCGCGCTGCGCGGCCGTCCGTCGGTCAGTGACTCCTCCAGAAGAGACCGGGCCGAAATCAGAGCCGCCGTCCGCAAAGCCGTCCGGTCGCTCTTTTCCCCCGCTGCCCAAAAGGTCTGCAGCAGCACTGCCGCCGACAGGGCAAAAAACAGAAGGGCCAGCAGGGTTTCTATCAGAAAGCCGTAAGACCGGCTGCCGTTCATTGCCCTGCCCCCTTTCTCACTGAAAAGCTCCGGGTTTCATGGCCATCCTGTCCGGAAAAGGTCACCTCAAACCGCAGCAGCGCTCCATCCTCCGAAACGGAAAAGCCCGCAGCCTCCACCAGCTTTTCCCCGCTCTCCGGATCAAACTCCGCAAAGGCGGGCAAAAAGCTCTCGGTCAGATTCCCGTCCCACAGGTAGATTCTGGTCAGGTACAGGTCGCCGCCCAGCTCCTCCTCCAGCACCAGCACATCGCCGATGCCTTCCGCTTCCGAAGCTGAAACGGCTCCGGCGCAGCCGTGTACCCTGCCGGTCAGATAGGAGCAGGAGGACTGCAGCACATGATCCCGCTGGACATCCTCCCGAACCGAGACATAGACCTGAGCTCCGATCAGGGTCAGAAAAATCCCCGACAGCGCAAACAGTCCAAGCAGCAGCAGGGACGCCAGCGCACCGCTCCGCCGTCCGGAGCCGAAGATGGTTGTCATGCCCTTCCCCCTCACAGCGCGCTGCCGCCCCGGTTGATGACCGTGACCTGCGGCATGATGTTGCCGCCCAGCGCCTCATATTCCACCACAAACCGCCCGTCCACCGTCAGGCCGTACCGCTCCTTCAGCTCGTCCAGATTCTGCGGAAAGCTGCCCTCGATGGCGTAGCAGGTCACCAGCGCCCGGCGGATGGAATCCTCCGCCGCCTGACGGGCCTGCTCATCGGCAGATCGGTCGGTCCGCCCGGCCAGATAAGCCGCAGCCAGCAGCAGGGACGCTGCCAGCGCTGCCGCCGGCAGAAAACGGGGCAGCCTTCGTTTGGCCGCATACAGCCGCATGATCGTCCCTCCTCATCCAATGGCGGACAGCATGCCGGCCAGCGGCAGCATCACCGACAGCAGCACGCTGCCGATCATCACCGCCGTCAGGCCGATCATCACCGGCTCAATCAGCGAAACCGCCCGTCCGGTCATCTCGTCCAGCTGGTCGAGGCTCTCGTCCGCCAGGGTCTTCAGCGTGCTGTCCAGCGTGCCCGACTGAGCCGCCACGGCGATCAATCCGCTCTGCAGCCCGTCAAACAGCCCGGTCTCCACCAGGGCCCCGCCCAGCTCCTGTCCGGCCTGCAGCTTTTCCCGGCAGACTGCGACCGCCTGCTGCACCACCGGATCCGGCAGAATAGCGGCAACCCGCTCCAGCGCGTCCTCGGCATTGTATCCGCCCGCCAGCAGCATGGAAAAGCTGTCGCAGAACCGGGCCGACGAAATCTTCCGGGAAAAACGCCGGATCAGGGGCAGCCGGGCGGCAAGACGGTTCAGCAGGGCCTTGCCCTTTTCGGTGAGACCGGCGGCCCGGACCAGCCCGCCGCACAGCAGCAGAAACAGAGCCGCAGCCCCTGCAATCCAGGTGAACACGCGGCCCATGGACGCGGCAGCGGCAGCAGCGGCGGACATCTCTCCGCCTACCGCCTCAAACACACCGGAAAAGACCGGAAATACCTTGGCGCTCAGCACGCCCATCACGGCGGTCATGATGATCAGCACCGCCGCCGGATAGGCAAAGGCGGAGCGAATCTGCCGGTGCAGATCGTCCTCCCGGCGGTAGTGAGCGCTCATGGCTTCCATCACCCGATCCAGCGTGCCGGCGCTTTCACCCAGCTCGACCATACCGGTCAGCTGGGAGGGAAAGCAGCCCGCCTGCTCCATGGCGCTGCTCAGGGGCTGGCTGTCATCCAGCCTTTCCTTCATGCCCTGCAGCATGGCGGCCCCTTCCGGAGCCGCGTGGCCCGCAATGATGCCGATGCCGTCCGACAGGCTGATGCCCGCCCGCAGCAGCATGGCCATTTCAGAACAGAAAACCGCAAGATCCGCCGCCGGAACCGGCCGAACCTTTCTGTTGCAGGCTCCCTCTGCAGCCCTCATAAAACCGCTCCTTTTGAAAAATCGGGAAAGAGCAGGCTGACCCGCTCTTTCCCGTCTGTGCATCAATAAACCCGCATGCTGGTGTAGTTGCTTCCGTCGCCGATGTACTGCTCGATGCCGTTTCCGCCGGAAGCGGCGAAGGTCGGATCCATCCGCTTCCACTCCGAGCCCTCGAAGTAGATCCTGACGGTGACCCAGCCCTTACCCTCCAGATAGACCTCATTCCAGGCGTGGTTCAGATCCTTCTCCGAAACCGTGCCGCAGATCAGCCTGACCGGCACGCCCTGAGAGCGGAGCATGGACGCCATGACCGCCGCGTAATCAAAGCAGATGCCCTTTTTGGAGGCGAGGATGCTGTCCGGAGCGGGCAGATAGCCGCTCCTGACGGTGGCCGCCTTGTCGTAATCGTAGGTGATACTGCTGATGATCCAGCTATACACCGCCGACACCTTGTCCACATCATTGGTTTTCCCGGCGCAGAGCTCTGCGGCCTTCTTCACTACCTGGGAATCGGCGCTGTAGTTCACATACTGGCTGGGGTACAGAAACGGCGACAGGGCGTCGTTCAGCGCAACCGTGATCTCCTTGGCTGCCAGCTGGGTGTACTTGTTGCCCTCCACATTCTGCATGATCCGGATTTTGTAGGTGCCGTTTCCGCTCTGCAGCGGGAAGACCTCATAGTCCCCGTTGGTGTTCAGGTCGTAATTGTAGGTTTTGGACTCATGGACAATCTGCACCTTCAGGCGTTTGGTGCTACCGCTCTGGGCCACCCGCACATACCCTTCGGCTGCGTTGCCGTAATCGATTTTGGAGCCGCCGGAGGTGTAAATCTCGCCGCTGGCCACCGGATATTTGTTCAGCCGGGAAGCCGGAACCTGTCCGCCGGGGACAGTATCCGTCATGGGCATGAACTCCTCGGGGATTTCCTCCGTCTCCTCCGCATCCACCGGGCCTGGATCGGCGATTTCCTCCGCGGAAACCACTGACGACGAGACCGCCGAAGGCGGCGCAGCAGAGGAAGGCGTCTCCTGAGCAAAGGCGCTGCAGCCTGCAGTCAGCAGTGCACAGACCGCCAATGCGGCAATGATTCTTTTTTTCATACGTCATCCTCCTGCCTGTCTCTGTATGATCCTCCGTCAGCCGCCGCTGGGCGTCAAAGGGCGGATATTCACCCGGATTCGGATTTTGTCCTGACGGAAATGCTGATAAAACCGGTCGGTCAGCCGGTTGGCGACCATGTGAGCCTGCTCCAGATTGGTCATGGGCAGCATGATTACCAGCTGAGAGGGGCTGAAGGCGCTGACCACATCTCCGCGGCGAAGTCCGCTCACCACAGCGTCCCGCAGCTGCCGAACCGCCCGTTTCAGCTCCTTTTCCTCCGGTACCTCGCCGGAGCGGTCGGTCAGAGTCATCAGCACAATGTTGACCGACTGACCGGTTCGGGAAATGGAGCGGGCCTGAACCCGGTAGATGTTGCGGAACACCTCGTAGTCGCAGAAATAGGCACCGCGGGCCTCGCTGCTCTCCTTCAGATCCTCGCAGATCACCGAAAGATCCATCTCCACCGCGCTGATGCCGGAAATGATGTCCCGGTACAGGGTGCGGATATCGCCGGAGAGACAGACGCCCAGTTCTTTATAAAAAAGCTCACTGATATAATTATAATGATGAATCGCCTTGCTGTACCGTCCGGCGGCCACATAGCTCCGGAGCAACTGCTTGTGCACCCGCTCCTCCAGCGGATACAGCGAGGCCGCGTTTTCGCAGACGGCCACCATTTCGTCCGTCCTGCCGGCCTCCTGCAGCAGGGGACACAACCCCTCCACCGCGGCCACATAGGCGCTGGCAAAGCCGGTGCCGCGGGCGATGACCCAGTCGGCATAGGAGGATTTCGGGAGGAACTCGCCCTGATACAGGGCGATCGCCTGCAGATAGTGGTTCATCCGCTCTTCGCCGGAGGCGCTTTCCGCCGCCGCGGTTTCCGCCAGAAACTGCTCGCTGTCAATCTCGCAGTCCAGAGCGGGATTCCAGGCGTAGGTATTCTGCCGGTACAGAATGAACTCCGTTGTTTCGCCGGGACACAGCTGCTTGAGAATGTTGCGAGCCCGGTACACCAGATTCTTCAGCACGTTCAGCGGATCGTCGCTTTCCTCTCCGCCCCAGATATCCAGAATCATCCGGTCCACCGAAAGATCGCTGCCCCGGTTGGCAATCAGATACTGAATCAGCAGCCAGACCTTTTTGCTCCGGGCCATGTCGTCAGACAGCTGCACCTCCCCGCAGGAGATGGAGAACCGGCCCAGCATATGGATCCGTAGCTGCTTTCCTGGCTGCTTCATGACGATTTCCTCCCGAAATTGCGGTTACGAGCCGGATTCCTCTTCCTCCACCCATTCCGGAGAAACAACGTACTCCGAATCAGCCACCGCGTTGTCCATCAGCTTCAGCATTTCAAAAGCGCTGCGGAAATTTCTGGTGATGTTCTTATCGGTCCAGGTAATGCTGCCCTGCCAGGTGGCATTCTGCCGGTATTTCACATGCACAACAAACGTAGCCCGTACGGGTTTTTCATTTTCTGCCATAGTCGCATCTGCTCCTTTCAGGGGAATCTGTCGGATGCCCCGTTCCCGAAAACGCCGGTAAGCAACCGTGCTTTGTGGAAAGCTCAGCCCATCATAAATGCATTCCATCTTGCGCAGCATCTCCAGCATGTCGGAGAAAGGAACCGTTTTGTCGAAATAGCTGCTGTACAGATATCCCTGCAGTCCGCTTTCGCCTGCCGCACAGATCCGGATGGTCAGACGGGCAGCCATGCTTGTTTTGATCGCTACCAACCGCTTTCCCTCCTGTAATACTTGATCGTGCAAAAAACTCAGTTTTTTACAGAATACATCTTACCAAAGAACAGTCACAGGACAGTCACAGCATGACGCTTCATAAGAAATCAGGTGCAGCGGCAGTGACTGCTGCCACTATGTTCAGTGTACCTTCTTCTGTTTGGAATGTCAATAGAATCGGGGAAAATAGTGTCATAAATTTTTAATTACAAAATTATGCGTGTTTTTGTTATTAAGTAGATATAAACCATCTCCTGTCCTGAAAAAATTCATGCGGAAAATCCGCAATTATCCGCATAGTTTTTCCTGAGTTTTTATGCACTTTGCGTTTTTTGGCCCCCAAAACGGTTTTTCCCTTGACTTTTGGCAAAAGGTGGCCTATACTGTTAAGCACAATGACGGAAAGGAAAAGGCTATGATGATCACCGCTTCGCTCAGCAGACGATTTAGCAGCTTTTTTGACTGGGGCTTTACTTTTGGCACCGGTCTTTCTTGCTGTGGAAATCTTTCTGTACCAGCGGTGTTGTAACTGCCATTTTCCCTGTATGAGAATCTGGAAGCCTGCATCTTCGGTGAGAAAGATGCAGGCTTTTTGTTTTGACTGCCGGAACGGATCCGCCGGCAGCCGGACAAAAGCGGCATCCGCCGGCGATGCTATCCTCCCCAAAAGTCAGGAAAGGAACTGTTCATATGATTATCATTCTCAAAAACAACGCCCCCAAGCAGGAAATTGAAAAGCTCATTGAGGGAATCGAAGCCCTGGGTAATATCACCGCCAACACCATCATCGGCGAGCATTCCAGCATCATCGGTCTGGTGGGCGACACCAGCCGCATCAACGAGGACGACATCGCCGCCAGCGATGTGGTGGAGGCGGTCAAGCGGGTGCAGGAGCCCTACAAGATGGCCAACCGCAAATTCCACCCCGATGATACGGTGGTGCAGGTGGGCGATACCTCCATCGGCGGCACCGGTCTTACCATGATCGCCGGCCCCTGCTCGGTGGAAAGCGAGGAGCAGATCGTAGCGGTGGCTGAAGCCGTCAAAAAGAGCGGCGCCACTATGCTCCGGGGCGGCGCCTTCAAGCCCCGCACCTCTCCCTACTCCTTCCAGGGCCTGCACGACACCGGCATTCAGCTGCTGCTGGAGGCCAAGAAAATCACCGGCCTGCCCATCGTCACCGAGATCATGTCCATCGCCCACATCGATCTGTTCGCCGATGTGGATGTCATTCAGGTGGGCGCCCGCAACATGCAGAACTTCGAACTGCTCAAGGAGCTGGGTCACTGTGACAAGCCCATCCTGCTGAAGAGAGGCCTTGCCAACACCCTGGAGGAGCTGCTGATGAGCGCCGAGTACATCATGGCCGGCGGCAACCAGAACGTCATCCTCTGCGAGCGGGGCATCCGAACCTTCGAGACTGCCACCCGCAACACCCTGGATCTGTCGGCGGTGCCCATGCTCAAGCGGCTGACCCATCTGCCCATCATCATCGATCCCAGCCACGCCTGCGGCATCGCCTGGATGGTGGAGCCCATGGCCCGCGGCGCCGTGGCGGTGGGAGCCGACGGCCTGATCATCGAGGTGCACAACAACCCCCAGAAGGCTCTCTGCGACGGTAAACAGTCCATCACTCCCGCTGCCTTTGACAGCTTGATGCAGAATCTCCGTCCCATGGCTCAGCTCATGGGACGCACCCTGTAAGAGAAAGGAGCTGCCATGACCCAGCTTCACATGCAGCTGCCCGGAAAGGATCACAGCTACGAAATCCGGATCGAACGGGGGCTTCTCAGCCGGTGCGGCGAGCTGATCAAAGAGGCCTGCCCCGGCCGCAGACGCGCCGCCATCATCACCGACTCCAATGTGGCCCCCCTCTACGCCGATCAGGTGGAGACCTCCCTGCAGCAGGCGGGCTTTCAGGTCAAAACCGTTGTTTTTCCCGCCGGTGAGGCCAGCAAGAATCTCTCCACGCTGGAAAGTCTGTACGACGGGCTGCTGAGCCCCGTCCCCTTTTCCCTGACCAGAGGAGATCTGGTCATCACCCTGGGCGGCGGCGTCACCGGCGACATGGGCGGCTTTGCGGCGGGCAGCCTGCTGCGGGGCGTGCCCTTCATCCAGATTCCCACCACCCTGCTGGCGCAGGTGGATTCCTCGGTGGGCGGCAAGGTGGCAATTGACCTGAAGCAGGGCAAGAATCTGGCCGGCATGTTCTACCAGCCCAGTCTGGTGATCATCGACCCGAATACCCTGGACACCCTGCCCGACCGGGTCTTTCTGGACGGTCTGGGCGAGGTCATCAAGTACGGCCTGATCTGGACGCCCGAGCTGCTGGAGCTGCTGGAGCAGCATCCTGACCGGCAGGACATGGCGCCCTATATGGAGCGGATCCTCCTGCTCAGCTGCGACTGCAAGCGGCAGGTGGTGGAGCAGGATGAGCACGACACCGGCCTGCGACAGATCCTCAACTTTGGCCACACGTTGGGCCACGCCTACGAAAAGCTGGGTCATTACGAAACCTACATGCACGGGGAGGCTGTCTGCTGCGGCATGGTCTCCATCCTGAAAATCGGCGAACAGCAGGGCATCACCCCGCCCGGCACCGCCGACCGTCTTCTGCGGCTGCTGGCCGCTCTGGGCCTGCCCGGCAAGGCGGAAAAGGTGCCGGAGAAGGAGCTGCTGGCCACCCTGTCCTTTGACAAGAAGGGTTCGGGAGAGACCATTACGCCGGTTTTCTGCGACCGGGTCGGCAGCGTTGTCCTGCACAAAATGCCCAAGGCACAGTTCGCGGAATGGGTGCGGCAGCTGGAGGGACAAGCATGAACCTGCGTCTGACTCCCACTCCGCTGCAGGGAACGGTCACGGTTCCCGCCTCCAAAAGCATGAGCCACCGGATGGTCATCGGCGCGGCCCTCTGCGAAAGCGGCGAGAGCGTCATCGACAATCTGAGCCTGTCGGAGGACATCACCGCCACCCTGAAGGCGGTGGAGGCGCTGGGCGCTTCCTTTGAACTGTCCGGCAGCCGGGCGGTGATCCGGGGCGGACGGCGCAGCGGCGCACCGCTGCTGGACTGCGGCGAATCCGGCTCCACCCTGCGGTTTCTGATTCCCATTGCCCTGGCCCTCACCGGCGGGGCCTCCTTCACCGGTCACGGGCGGCTGATGGAGCGGCCGCTGGACACCTATTACGACCTCTTTGACCGGAAGGGCATCTCCCACCGGCTGGAGGACGGCGTTCTCACCGTGAAGGGAACGCTAACCGGCGGAGAATTCGCCCTCAGCGGCGCCGTCAGCTCCCAGTTTATCACCGGGCTGTTGTACGCCCTGCCCCTGCTGAAGGAGGACAGCCGCATCGTCATCACCGACACCCTTTCCTCCAAAGCCTATGTAGACATGACGCTGGAGGCCCTTAAGGCCTTCGGCATCCGAGTGGAGCAGCAGGGACTCTGCTTCCTCATCCCGGGAGGTCAGCGCTACTGCCCCCGCTCCCTTTCGGTGGAGGGAGATTACTCCCAGGCGGCCTTTTTCCTGGCGGCCAACTTCATTGGCAGCACAGTCACCCTCTCCGGCCTGAACCCCGATTCCCTGCAGGGAGACCGGGCGGCGGAGGATATTCTCCGCTCCTTCCAAAGCAGCGGGGAAGTCGAAGTAGACGCCGATCCCGTTCCCGACCTGATCCCCGCTCTGGCGGCGGCTGCGGCCTTCCGTCCCGGCGGCATCACCCGCTTTGTCAATGCCGGACGGCTGCGGATCAAGGAAAGCGACCGCATTGCCTCCACCGCCGCCATGCTCCGGGCCCTGGGCGCCCGAGTGCAAGAGGGGTCGGACAGCCTCACCGTCTTCGGCAGCGATTCCCTGCCCGGTGACTGCGCCCCGGTGGACTGCCAGAATGATCACCGCATCGCCATGGCTGCTGCGGCTGCCAGCTGCGGCTGCCAGAGCCCTGTGACGCTGCTGGGTGCGGCATGCGTAAAAAAATCCTATCCCCGGTTTTGGGACGACTTCCGGTCCCTGGGCGGGAAAACCGAACAACTTCCCGAAAGGACGATATGATGGAGCTTCGATACAGCATCTTCGGCGAATCCCACGGCCCTGCCATCGGCGTGGTGGTGGAAAACCTTCCGTCCGGCATCCCGATGGACATGGATTTCATCACCCATGAGCTGGACCGCCGCCGTGCCAGAAAGGGCGGCCTATCCACCTCCCGGCTGGAGGGGGACGTACCCGAAATTCTCAGCGGTGTTTTTGAGGGAAAAACCACCGGCACCCCTCTCTGCGCCGTCATCCGCAACGAAAACACCCGCTCTCAGGACTACACCCGCACCAAGGATCTGGCCCGGCCCTCCCACGCCGACTTCACCGGCTTTGTCCGCTATGCCGGCTGCAACGATTACCGGGGCGGCGGCCATTTTTCCGGCCGTCTGACGGCGCCGCTGGTCTTCGCGGGCGCTGTGGCCAAGCTCTGCCTGCGAGAAAAGGGCATCACGGTGGGCGGCCACATCCTGCAGCTCGCTGAGCAGCGGGACACCCCCTTTGATCCTACCGATATCTCCCCCGACCTGCTTGAGCGCATCGCGGCCAAGGACTTTTCGGTCATCGATGATGAAGCCGGTGAGCGGATGAAGGAGATTATCCAATCTGCCCGCATGAGCCGGACCTCGGTGGGCGGCATTATCCAGTGCGCCATCACCGGCATGCCCGTCGGCATCGGCTCCCCCGGCCGGGACAGCATAGAGAGCCTCATCGCCAGAAACATCTTCGCCGTTCCCGCGGTCAAGGGCATCGAATTCGGACTGGGCTTCGGCTTCGCCTCGACCCGCGGCCACGAGGTCAACGATCAGATGGGTCTGAAGGACGGAAGGATCGTCTCTCTGACCAACAACAACGGCGGCATTCTGGGCGGCATCACCAGCGGCATGCCCATCGTCTTCCAGGCGGTCATCAAGCCCACCGCCTCCATCAGCCTGCCCCAGCAGACGGTCAACCTCCGCACCATGGAGGAGGAGACGCTGGAAATCCACGGCCGCCACGACCCCTGCATCCTGGCCAGGGCCACGGTGGTCATTGAAGCGGCGGCGGCACTGTCGGTGCTGGAAGCGATGAATTAACGACATCGCCGTTTTGCTGACATCCTCAGAAAAATCTGACCTTTCAGAAAGGGTAAGCATCATGAAAGCTGTCTATTCCGGCGTACCCGGCTCCTATGCCGAGGAAGCCGCCATTCGATATTATAAGAACTCAGCCGAGCTGGTCACGGCCTCCTCCTTCGAGGATGCCTTTGAAGCGGTCAAAGACGGGCGGGCGGATCAGGCCGTCATTCCCATTGAAAACAGCTCCACCGGCTCCATCTCGGCGGTCTACGATCTGATCACCGAGTACGGCTATTTCATCGTCGGCGAGCAGTCCATTGAGGTGAACCAGTGCCTGATGGCCAAGCCGGGCACCACCCTTTCCGACATCCGGGAGGTCTTCTCCCACGAACAGGGCATCTCCCAGTCCAGAACTTTTCTGGCCGGCCACCCTGACTGGAAGACCACGGCGGTTTACAACACGGCGGCCGCTGCCAAGATGGTCAGTGAAAGTGAAGACCGTACCCTGGCCGCCATCGCCAGCAGCCGGGCCGCGGAGCTCTATGGGCTGGACATTCTGGTTCCCAAGACCAATTTCAAGGACATCAACCAGACCCGGTTTGTGATCCTGGCCAAAAAGCCCCGGCACTCCCCGGAGAACAACAAAGTCTCCCTGATGTTCACCCTGCCCCATGTCAGCGGCAGTCTGTACGACATTCTCGGCATTTTCGCCCGGGAAAAGCTGAACCTTCTGAAGATCGAATCCCGGCCCATGCAGGGCCGCAACTGGGAATACCTGTTTTTCCTGGACTTTTCCGCCGACACCATCGACGCCCGGCTGGAGCGGATCATCATCGAGGTGGCGGACAACACCCAGGGCCTGCGGATTCTGGGCTACTACAAAAAGATGGAGGAAGACGCATGACCAAGCGAAACATCGTGCTGATCGGCCTGTCCGGCTGCGGCAAATCCACCTTCGCGCCCCTGCTGGCCAAAGCGCTGCAGATGGACTGTGTAGATATGGACGCCGAGATCGTCAGGGAAGCCGGTATGCCCATCAGTGAGATCTTTGCCTCCCGGGGCGAAAAGGCCTTCCGGGACATGGAGACCGAAACCGCCCGCCGCTGCGCCGCTATGGACGGAGTGATCATCTCCACCGGCGGAGGGGTGATTCTCCGGCCGGAAAACATGGAGGCCCTTTCCAAAACCGGACTGGTGGTCTTTCTGGACCGCTCCCCCGACGACATTGTGGGCGAGGATCTGTCCGACCGGCCGCTGGTGGCCGCCGATCAGCAGAAGATCTACCGGCTGTACGAGCAGCGGATCGGCCTTTACCGGCAATACGGCGAAATCACCGTACAGAACAGGGGCGGCATCGCGGATGTGGCTCAAACCCTCATCACCAGAATCACGGAGGATCCATCATGGAAAAACTAATGCTGGCTGTCATCGGCGATCCCATCGCCCACACCCTTTCTCCCCTCATTCAGAACACCATCGCCGAAAAGCTGGGCATTCCCTGCTCCTATACGGCTCACCATGTCAGGCTGCCGGAGCTGCCGGAGTTTGTGGACTTCGCAAGACGAGAGCTGCAGGGCTTCAACATCACCATTCCCCATAAAAAGAACATTCTCCCCTACCTCAGCGGACTGGATCCCTACGCAGAGGCCTGCGGCGCT
>JAQXNQ010000326.1 GCA_029098085.1 Oscillospiraceae bacterium | reverse complement strand
CGATGGCATTTTCGATGGGCACGTCATAGGGCATGTCGCAGCCGGGGGCCAGAATGAAGTTCTTCTTGACCTTGACGGAGTCCAGCAGCTCCACGGCGAACTTCATGTTGTCCTGCTGATTGCCTAGCAGCATGATGGAGGTCAGAGGAATGTTGCCGCCGATGACCACGTTGTACCGGTCGGAAATTTCCTTGGCAGCCAGCAGATTGACGTTTTCATCCACCGAGATGGAATCGGGAGCGGTCTGGCACATGACCTCGATGTTGCGGGTGGCGTCGCCGCAGACAAAGAAGGAGGAGAAGACGCCCTTGTCCCGGATGTACCGGAACAGGTCGGTGTAGGGTCCGGTCATGAACTGCTCAAAATGAGCGGTGGAGATCTGGGAGATCAGCGGGTCGACGATGGCGATGACATCCATGCCGGCTTCCACATAATAATCCACCATCCGCATGCAGACCCGGTTGCAGAAGCCGAACAGCTCGGCGGTCTCGTCCTCAAAGTCATACATGTCGGTGAACAGGTTGTTGCCCCGCAGATGGGAGGCCAGGGTGAAGGGGCCGCAGATCAGGCCGTACAGGCCGGTGGTGTCGCCGACGGCCTCCTTCATGCGCTTCATGACCTCCAGGACATAGGGGATCCGTCCGGATTCTTTGGTGGGGATGGTGCAGTTGCAGGGGGTGACGGGGGGCTCCTCATCGCTGCCGTCCAGCGGGTGGCTGGAAACGGAGGGAGGGCAGTCCTTGGCCCAGGTCAGACCGCAGCCCAGACACTCGGCCTCGATCTGCAGGTCAAAGATGACCGGCTGTCCGTCGGGCTTGTACAGACGGTTGACCTCCATCAGGGATTCGAAGGCCTTATCGGCGTCGGTGAGCATTTCGATGGCGTCGTAGCCCTTCAGCTTGCCGGCATGTACGCCTGCAAAGGGAACCCAGGGCGCACGTTCGGTTTCTTCATGGCGAAGCGTACGGAATAAAAGATCTTTCATGGAAGCTTCCTCCTGTGTGATGTCAATTATTTGATCTCCGTTAAGGATGCCGGAGTGTTTTACGATTGTAGTATAGCATATCGGGTTTCCTGAATATTGTACAATATTTGCAATTTTAGGATTATTTTCTTTTCTTGCGGGAAAAAGAGAGTGTCCGGGTGGGACGGACGGAGGTCAAAGAGCCGTTTCCGGCAGATTCTCTTCTTTTTCTTCCAAAGAAGGATGCGTTTTTTCGCCTTTTTTCCCTGTACCGCTGCAGCAAAATATGTTACAATAAGAAAAGCCGCGGCAGGGATTCTGCCGGATGAGAAAATCACGACGTCAAAGGAGATTTGTCTATGCTGTATTCCCTTATGGGCGGACAGCTGCGCCTGATGGTGCTGCTGGGTGCCGCCGCCGCTTTTATTCTGACCTTTGTTCTGCTCCGCACCTGTCAGGGACTGCTCCCCCGGGACGGAGGCCGGAAGTACGCCGTCAACGCAAACCTTGCCAAGGGCAAGCCCCGGGGCGCCGGCGTGATCTTTGTGCCGGTTTTCGCCCTGTGTGGTCTGCTGTTTATGCCCTGGTCGCCGGAATATCTGATCTATCTGCTGCTGACGGTGGGCGCCATGCTCAGCGGCTATCTGGATGACGCCTCCGAGACGCCCTGGGGTGAGTATAAGAAGGGCCTGATCGATCTGATTCTGGCGCTGGCAGGTGCCTTCACCTATCTGAACTTCAACGGCTCCTCCATTGCGCTGCCCTTTACCGGACAAACCGTGACGCTGCCCGCCTGGCTGTTCATTCTGCTGGCGGTGGTGCTGATCTGGGTTTCCATCAATGTCACCAACTGCAGCGACGGCGTGGACGGCCTCAGCGGCAGCCTGACGCTGGTGACACTGGGGGCTTTCCTGCTGCTGTGCAAGGGGACGGACAGCACCTTTGCCGCGCTGACCGGCATCTTCATGGCGGCGCTGCTGGCCTATCAGTGGTATAACGCCTCCCCCAGCCTGCTGATGATGGGCGACGCCGGCTCCCGCGCCATGGGCTTCTTTATCGCCCTGGCCGCCATGAAGAGCGGGAATCCGTTTATCTATCTGCTGCTGGCGCTGGTGCTGATTCTGGATGGCGGTCTGAGCATTGCCAAGATCTCCCTCAAGCGGTTTTTGAAGATCACGATCCTGAAGAATGTCCGCACGCCGCTGCACGACCACTTCCGCAAGAACAAGGGCTGGTCGGACACCCAGGTGGTGTTCCGCTTTGCCATCCTGCAGCTGGTCATCTGCTTTGTGGTGCTTTGCCTGAGCCTTTAATCTGACAGGAAAAG
>JAQXNQ010000325.1 GCA_029098085.1 Oscillospiraceae bacterium | reverse complement strand
ATACAGAAGCGCCAGCACGCCCAGCACCGCCGTATAGATCATGTTCTTTTTGAAGAGATTTTTCCGCTGGAAGGCCTTCATGGCCGCCCGCGCTTCCTCCGGCTTCAGATCATAGCGGATCTCGATGCCGGAAAGCTCTTCTTCCTCCTCGCTGTCCAGCCGGTCGCTTTCCACCCAGGGCTCGGAGACACAGTATTCGTCGCCGGACAGCCCCTGATCGGTCACCAGCTTGACATGGCCGCTTTTGGGAGCAGGCGCATCCTGTTCCTCTTCTTCCGCGGACTTTTCCGGGGACTCCTCCGGCTCTCCGCAAGTCCCCTCCATGCAGGGAGATTCCTGCTCCGGGCATTCTTCCGGCTGCTCCATATCCTCCCGCAGGTCTTTTTCCTGATTTTCCATACGACTTCCTTTCCCGTCAGATATCCAGGTTCTCTACAAAACGGGCGTTCTGCTCGATGAATTCCTTGCGGGGCTCCACCTTGTCGCCCATCAGAATGGTAAAGGTTTCGTCCGCCCGGATGGCGTCCTCCAGATGCACCTTGACGATGGTCCGGTTGCTGGGATCCATGGTGGTCTCCCACAGCTGATGGGGATCCATCTCGCCCAGACCTTTGTACCGCTGGATTTCCACCTTGGCGTCGCTGTCGCCGGCCAGCTCCCGGATATACTGATCCCGTTCAGTGTCCGAAAAGGCGTAGCGGACTTTTTTGCCCCGGGTCAGCTTGAACAGCGGCGGCTGGGCAAAATAGATGTGGCCCTGCTCCACCAGCGGGCGCATGAAGCGGAAGAAGAAGGTCAGCAGCAGGGTGCGGATATGGGAACCGTCCACGTCGGCATCGGCCATGATGATGACCTTGCCGTACCGCAGCTTGGAAAGATCGATGTCGTCTCCGATGCCGCAGCCCAGAGCCGTCACCACCGGCATCAGCTTTTCATTGCCGTACACCCGGTCCAGACGGGCCTTTTCCACGTTGAGCATCTTGCCCCACAGAGGAAGAATGGCCTGGAACCGCCGGTCCCGGCCTTCCTTGGCGGAGCCGCCTGCGGAATCGCCCTCGACGATGTAGATTTCGGTCATGGTGTTGTCCTTGGAGGTGCAGTCCGCCAACTTGCCGGGCAGTCCGCCGGCCTCCAGCACCGACTTGCGGCGGGTCAGATCCCGTGCGCGCTTGGCCGCCTCCCGGGCGCGCTGCGCGGTCTGGGCCTTTTCAAAGATGATCTTCGCAACGGCGGGATTTTCCTCGAAGAAGGTGCTCAATCCGTCCGTGATCAGGTTGGACACCAGGGTTCTGGCCTCGGTGTTGCCCAGCTTGGTCTTGGTCTGGCCCTCGAACTCGCACTCCGGCAGCTTGACGCTGATGATGGCGGCCATACCCTCCCGGACGTCGTCGCCGGAGAGGTCGGGCTCATTGTCCTTGATCAGCTTTTTGCGGCGGCCGAAATCGTTGAACACCTTGGTCAGCGCAGTCTTGAAACCGGTTTCATGGGTGCCGCCGTCCATGGTGTGCACATTGTTGGCAAAGGATTTGATAACCTCATAGTAGCCGTCGTTGTACTGGAAGGCCACCTCGGCGATCATGCCGTTTTCTTCCTTTTTCAGGTAGATGGGATCGGGGTGGAGCGGGTTCTTGCTCTTGTTCAGGTGAGAAACAAAGCTCTTGATGCCGCCCTCATAGTGCAGCACATCCTGACGCACGTTGTCCGGGTCCCGGTAATCGGACAGGACAATCCGCACGCCGGCGTTGAGGAAGGCCTGCTCCCGCAGGTCATCCAGCAGCAGCTCATAGTCGTAATGGGTATCCTCAAAGATGGAGGCGTCCGGCTGAAACACCACCGTGGTGCCGGTTTTGCGGGTGTCGCCGATGATCTTCATTTCCTCGTCATAGTGACCGCCGTCGTGGAAATGCTGGAAGTAGACATGCTCGCCGTTTTCCACCGTCAGATCCAGCGAGGAGCTCAGGGCGTTGACCACCGAGGCGCCCACGCCGTGCAGACCGCCGGACACCTTGTAGCCGCCGCCGCCGAATTTGCCGCCGGCATGCAGAATGGTGTACACCACCGTGGCGGCCGAGATGCCCTCCTTGGGATGGATGCCCACAGGAATGCCGCGGCCGTTGTCCACCACCCGGATGGCATCCCCTTCCAGAATATCCACCTGGATCTCGGTGCAGTAGCCGGCCAGCGCCTCGTCAATGGCGTTGTCCACGATCTCCTTGACCAGGTGATGCAGACCGCTGGAGCTGGTGGAGCCGATATACATGCCCGGTCGCTTGCGCACGGCCTCCAGGCCTTCCAGCACCTGTATCTGTGTTTCGTCGTAGGTTTCACTGGGATGCTGCAGATTGTTTTCCGCATCAATAGTAGCCATAGTCACGCCTTTCCGGCTTCCGCCCCCGGCGAAAAGCCATTTTGTCAGATAAGACTTGTATACCTGTACGTCTGTATTCCGTACAGAGGATGGACGGTTTTCGGGAATCCTAAACCCGGCGTCCATCCGGAAAAAAGCCCTGCTTGACAGGGCTGTGCCGGCCATCCGGATCCCATAAAGGCGGGATGGTCTGAAGCCGGCATCACAGTCTGCCGCTGCGCTTTTTCAGCGTAGCCGCCGCCAGCTGGGAAAGGTAAACCGTTTCCCTGCCGTCCGGTGCCTGGCAGACGATAAAAGCCTTCGGAATCTCATTGGTAACATTGACAACCCGGCCCGCGTCCTGCTTTTTCCGCAGGAAATCCCGGGTCAGCCTGGAAACCGAGGTATTGTCTATGTCAAAGATACCAATGATATTTCGCTCGTCCACAATGGTTTCACTGCCCACATGAAGATACAATCCGGTTCCTCCTCACAGGCTTCCGCTTCGGATCCGCTCCAGCGGAATCTCCTCCACAATGCCCTTTTCTACGTGAAACACCCTGCCCTGCTCCATGCGCAGGGCCCCCGCGATATCGCAGCAGGTGATGAAAACCTGAAAATTTTTGATGCGGTTCAGCAGGTAGTCCTGTCGTCCCTGATCCAGCTCGCTCATGACATCGTCCAGCAGAATCACCGGATCCTCGCCGGTGACACCCTTCAGCAGCATGGCCTCGCCGATTTTCAGGGCAATGGCGCAGCTGCGCTGCTGTCCCTGGGAGCCGTAGGAGCGGGCGGAAAGACCGTTGACCCGCATATCCATATCGTCCCGGTGAATGCCCTTTCCGGTGGAGCGCATCCGGACATCGTTTTCCAGGCTCTCCCGCAGGGCGTTCCGGTATTTTTCAATCAGCTCATCCGAGTAGATTTCCAGCGCATCCTCCGGTCCGAAAACCGAGGACTCATACTGCAGGGAAAAATGCTCCTGAAAGCCGGAAAAGCCGCCGTATACCTTTTCGCTGACCTCCGACAGCTTGCGGAGGTAGTCCTGCCGGAAGATGGAGATGGCAGTGCCCATGCGGGCCAGCTGCTGATCCCAGATGTCCAGGGTATCCGCCGCCCGATTTCCCCGCAGGGAAATCTCCCGCAGCAGAGCGCCCCGCTGCTCCAGCACGCTGTTATACTGCAGCAGATATTTGGCGTAAACCGGCTTGATCTGGCTGATGGCGTTATCCAGAAAGGCGCGCCGGGCAGCGGGTCCCTCCTGCACAATGGACAGATCCGCCGGACTGAACACCACCGACAGAAATTCTCCCGAAAGCTCGGAGCCACTCTTCAGGGGCACCCCGTTGAGCAGCAGCTTCCGGCTGCCGCCGGAGGACTGATAGATAAGCCGCTGCTCCCGCTGGCGGTCCTCAAAGGTCAGACCGATCCGGAACAGCTTTTCGCCGAACCGGACCATCTGTCCCTCCCGGGCGCCCCGGAAGCTCTTTCCCCCGCTGCACAGCCAGAGCGATTCCAGCAGATTGGTCTTTCCCTGCGCATTCTCTCCGAAAATCACGTTGACGCCGCCGCAGGGAATCAGGCGGGCGGAGGCGATATTCCGGAAATTCTCCAGTTCCAGGGAGGTCACTTTCATCGGGATGTTCCTTTCGGGGAGGATGGATCACTTGACAAAGATCTCGCAGCCCTCCAGAGAGACCTCGTCGCCGGGGAAGATCTTTCTGCCCCGCTGCTCACAGGCCTGTCCGTTGACAAAGACCTCGCCGTCCTGGATCAGCTCCTTGGCGTGTCCGCCGGTCTCTGCAATGCCGGTATATTTCAGCAGCTGATCCAGCCGGATGTACAGAGTCTTGATTTTTACATGTCGGATGATCATTCTTTCAACCTCATGGGCATGACCAGGAAGGTAAAGTGATCGCCTTCCAGGGGCAGAATCTTGATGGGAGACAGCGGAGAGGACATCTCCAGCACAACTTCATCCGAAGCGCTGGCCTTGAGGGCGTCCAGCATGAAGCGGTTATTAAAACCGATCTGCAGACCCTCGCCAGTGATCTCGGCTCCGATGCTGTCGCTGACCTTACCCAGAGCCGTCTCGCAGGAAATCTGGATGGAATTTCCGCCGAACAGGGCCCGGATGGGATTTTTGACCTTTTCGCTGATGATGATGGAGGCGCGGCCGATGCTGTCGGACAGCTCCCGCACATTGACCCGAACCCGGGTCTTTCCCTCGGCCGGAATGGCGGAATTGTAGTTGATGAACTCACCGTCCAGCAGCCGGGAGATCAGCTGATAGCCGCCGCACTCAAAAATAATATGGCGGTCGCCGACGCTGAGCTGCACCACGGGCTCCTCCTCATCGGAGGAAATCCGGCCGGTCAGCTTGAGAATCTCGGTCAGCGCCCGTCCGGGCACCACAAACCGGAAGTCCTCGGCAAAGCTGATGGACTCCTGCCGCAGGGCCAGCCGCTTGCCGTCCACCGATACCATGTGCAGCACGCCGTCCTTTCCCTCAAACAGAGTGCCGGTCAGGATGGGATTGGAGGTATCCTGGGATACGGCAAACAGGGTTTCCCCGATCATGCTGCGCAGGGTTTTGCAGGGCATGGAAAAGCTGTTGTTCCGGCTGATCACCGGCAGCTCGGGATATTCATCGGCGCTCATGCCGAGAATGGTGAACTGGGCGCCGCCGCCCTTGATGACGGTCAGCAGCTTTTCATCGGTGGAGAAGGAAAGCTCGCCGGCCGGCATTTTGCTGATAATTTCAGAAAACAGCCGGGCATTGAGAATGATTTCTCCGTCTTCAAAGCCCTGCACCTCCAGATCCTTGGTGATGCCCAGCTCCAGGTTGTAGCCGATCACCGAAAGAACGGTGCCTCTGCAGCGCAGCAGAACGCATTCCAGCGCCATCAGGGTAGACTTTTGGGAAACTGCCGGCGAAACGCTGAGAACGGCTTCGGTAAGGGCAGCTTTGTCGCAGTTGAATTTCATGGTGGATCCCTCCGTTTCGGGCGGAATAAGAGTGTTTTTGACAGAAGAACACGAGATAAGAAAAGTAAGAAGATGGTTTGCCGGTTCCGGCCCTATACGCATCGTATAGGGCACATGAAAGGTCTTTGTTCCGTTCCTTCACTTCTGTTCGGCTGAAGAGTATTTTGCCGCAGCGGATATACTGTCATAATCAATGATAATCATCATAATATAAAGATAACAGTAGTAATAGTAGGAACGGTGGAAAAATCTGAAAACGCCGGAAAAGGGCGGCAGGATGGTATTTCAGCGCCTGTTGGACGCTGTGGGAAAGTCTCAGGCTGAAAAGTGAAGATGTGGACGGAAAAAAGCAGCATTTTTCAGGGTCTGAAAAGTGTGAAGAGACCGGAAAAACAAGTGGATAATTTTCCGGGAAAACTCCGGCTCTTTCGGCTGCAGCTGTTTTTCTGTTGAAAGATGTATGCTGGAAACCTGTTCAGAATGCAGCCAGGAGCCGGAAAGCGGGCACTTGGAGTATTTGCTTTTTCACGGAGGTCTGTGGAAAACTCATTTATCCCGGATATTTTTGATCAGATCCTCGATGATGCCTTTTTCGTGCGGATTGGTCTTCATGGTCTCTTCGACTTTTTTCAGTGTATACACAATGGTCGTGTGATCCCGTCCGCCGAATTCCTGGCCGATCTGCTTCATGGAGATCTGAGTGATGGCGCGGACGATGTAAATGGCTACCTGCCGGGCTGCGGAGATGGGGCCGCTGCGCTTGTTGGAGCGGATATCCTCCGGAGAGACCTCAAAGGTGCGTCCCACCTCTTCGATGATCTTCTCCACCGTGACGGTGACGGGCTGCTCATCATTGAGGATTTCCCGGATGACGCTCTGGGCGCTGGGCAGGGTGATGGGGTCTCCGGTGAGATCCTGGCTGATCTTCAGCTTGTGGACAGCCCCCTCCAGCTGCCGGATGTTGCTCTTCAGCTTGCTGGCGATGAAGTTGACGATGTCGTCGGAAATGTCCAGCTTGAGCAGGTCGGCCTTGCGGCGGATAATGGCGATGCGGGTTTCGGTGTCTGGCGGGGAAATGTCCGCCAGCAGGCCCGATTCGAACCGGGTGCGGAGCCGGTCCTCCAGAATCTGGACGTCCTTGGGCGGCCGGTCGGAGGTAAGGACGATCTGCTTGCTGTGCTGATACAGATCATTAAAGGTATGGAAAAACTCCTCCTGGGAGGCTTCCTTGCCGGACAGGAACTGAATATCGTCCACCAGCAGGAAATCGGCGTTGCGGTATTTCTCCCTCATCTCCGGCATGGTGCGCTTGTCCAGGTGGGTGACCACGTCGATGGTGAAGTTCTCGCTGGTGGTGTACACGATCTTCAGCTGGGGATTCCGCTTGTGCACCTCATGCTGAATGGCGCGGAGCAGATGGGTTTTGCCCAGTCCGCTGGGGCCGTAGATGAACAGCGGGTTGTAGGGCTTGGGGGCGCTGAAGTCCGCCGTGGCGATGGACTTGCAGGCCGTGTAGGTGAACTCGTTCCGGCTGCCGACAATGAAATTTTCGAAGGTGTATTCATAACTGCCGTTGCCGACAAAGCCCTCCTCGCCTGCGGGCGAGGGAGCCGGTGCGGCCGGAGGCTGCGGGATGACGGTGGCGGGCTCATAGGTGGGGGTGAAGGAGGTGACGATGGGCTTTCGGGGCTCGGGTTCTTCTGCGGACGGCGGAGTGTCCTCCTCCTCCGACACCTCCAGCTCGACCGTTACCGGGAAGCCCAGCACCTCTTCCAGGGCGCTTCTGATGCGGGGCAGGTATTGGGCGGTGACGATGTTGCGCTGAAAGTTGGACTGAACAGCAAGAACGACGGTGCTGCCTTCAAAGCCGACCGGTTCCAGCGGCTTGATCCACAGATTATAGGCGGTATCAGAGATTTCGCCGCTGTGAGAGATGTTCTCCTTCACAAGGTTCAATACTTCAGTAAAGGAATTCATAACTTCAGAACATGCCTTTCCGGCCGGGGAAAACAGAGCGGCCCGGCCTGGTGATAAAGAGGAAAATCTGGCTGTGAAAAGGGTGGATGGGCGGATGAGTGCCGGAAAATAAAGGATGCTGGACGGACACGCGGCGTTCTGTACACCTGTGAAAAACGAAGTGGTGGAAAGAAGCGGTGAGAGCGGAAGGAGGAGCCGGCTGTGGACAAATGCGGGCAGATCCGGGGAGAAAAAGCCGCAAATGACCATAAAAACACTTCCCGCCGCCGGTGGGAAAGTGAAACAGACAGGCGGTGGAAAAGTGAGGGCAGCCTATTTTCCGGCAAAGGGTGTTTTATGGGGAAAACTGTCATGTGGAAACTATATCAGGATAATTATAGCACAGGTCGCCCGAGTTTTCAACAGATGCACCTGAAAAATTATGGCGGTATTTCGGTGGAAAATTGTTCACGGCGGGTTGAAAATTCTCCGGGCGGAAAAGCGGCGCATCCAGAGGGCCGGACGAAGGAACGCCCTGCTTCCCTTTATATAAGGTAGATGGTCAGGCAGGCAGATGCCAAAAGCCGAAAGAGGCCTGAAAGCGGGACGGAGCGCCCGAAAGATACGGAAATCCATGAGATTCTGTGAATTTTTCAAAAAACTGTTGACAATCCGTCCCGCTATCCTTTATACTACTATCTTGAGGGTTTTCGCTTTTTAGTCGGATACGGGAGAAGCCCGGATCCGCCGCGGACAGGGCGTTTGACGCACATGGCGCACACTTTCCACGGGAAAGGATCGGCGCGCGAAAAGGGAAAACCGCCAATCATCCATGTGTGACAAAGGAGGTACTGAGCATGAAGAGAACGTATCAGCCCAAAAAGCTTCACAGACAGAAGGTCCATGGCTTCAGAAAAAGAATGTCTACCGCCAACGGCCGCAAGGTTCTGGCCAGAAGACGCGCCCGCGGCAGAGCCAGACTGAGCTACTGATCCACGGGAAACAGTTCAGAGCGGTTTTGACCGTTTCCAGAAGCGATGAGCTGGAACTGCTTGTCCTGCAGGCAGGCAGTTCCAGTTGCTTTTTTCGCTCTTTCCGCAGCCTCGGGCGAGACTGGCGGAATCGGGCTGCTTCAATCGGAGGAGAGCAGGTGCTGTCATGAAAACTGCCGTCAAGCCGCAGACACTGACGCTGAACAAGGAGTTCAAAAGGGCCTATTATCAGGGCAAAAGCAAGGCTTGCCCATTTTTTGTCTGCTACGTCGTCAAAAACAGGAACCAGGGGGTGCGCTACGGCATCACTGCTTCCAAAAAACTGGGGAATGCAGTGCAGCGGAACCGGGCCCGTCGGGTCATCCGGGCTGCCTTTTTTTCCATTTTACCCAAAACAGAAAATAATCGGGATTACGTCTTTGTTGCCAGAGAACGGATCCTGTCTGCTAAATCCTATCAGGCGGCTGCGGCAATGAAAGGCTGTCTGAAATCGCTGGAGGCGCCGAGAGCCAGCCGGAGCGAGCACAAATGAAACGGCTGGTTCTGGCTTTGATCCGCTTCTATCAAAGACGGATCTCTCCGCTGAAGCCGTCCTGCTGCCGCTATTATCCGACCTGTTCCAGCTATACGCTGCAGGCCGTGAACCGTTTCGGCGTCTGGAAGGGCTGCTGGCTGGGGCTGATCCGCATTCTGCGGTGTAATCCTCTTTTTCCGGGCGGGATCAATCCCGTGCCGGAGCGCTTTTCCTTTTTTCATCCGGTGACGGGAAAGCCCTGCCGGAGGGAGAGGAAGAGAGAGGATCTGTAAAAGATTTCTCTTTGAAAGGATTTTCCATATGCGTTTATTTGGTACCCCGCTTGGATGGATCATGTGGCTGATCTATGCCGTGGTGAGGAATTATGGCATCGCCCTGATTCTCTTCACCGTTCTGGTCAAGATTGCGATCTTCCCGCTTTCCATCAAGCAGCAGAAATCCACTGCGAAGATGGCTGTCTTCCAGCCCAAAATCAACGAAATTCAGCAGAAATACGCCAATAACAAGCAGAAGCAGCAGGAAGAAATGATGAAGCTGTATGAGGCTCACGGGTACAACCCCATGAGCGGCTGTCTGCCCATGCTCATTCAGTTCCCCATCCTGTTCGGCGTCATCGATGTGGTCTATTACCCGCTGACCCATATTCTGCACCTGGACAAGGAGGTCATTGCTTCCCTGACCGACATCATCACGGCCAATATGGGCACGGTCGGTCAGCCGCAGCTGCAGGTGATCTCCGCTGTGCAGGATCCTGCCAAAGTTGGATGGTTCTCTTCCGTTGCGCCGGAAATTCTGGAGAAGATTCAGGGATTTGACTATACCTTGCTTGGTCTGGATCTGGGACAGGTGCCCACCTGGGGCTGGAACTGGCTGGTTCTGGTTCCCATCCTGGCCGGTGTGACCTCTCTGGCAGCCTCCATTGTCTCCATGAAGATGTCTCCCGGAGTGGAGAACAACAACAACGGCATGATGAAGGGCATGATGTATCTGATGCCGCTGATGTCCGTCTGGATCGCCTTTTCTGTGCCGGTGGGCGTCGGTATTTACTGGATCATCTCCAACCTGCTGGCCGGTGTGCAGTCGGTTGTGCTTCACTACATGTACAATCCCGAAAAGTATAAAGAAGAGTATGAAGCGCAGATGAGAGCGGAAGAGGAACGTCGGCGTCAGGAACGGGAAGAACGGCGCAAAAAGAGACGGGAAGCGGGACTCGCCGATGAGGAAGAACGGCCCAAAAAGAAAAAGAAGCCTGCTGAGGAGCAGCCTGCAGCCCCTGCACGGGATCCTCATGCGGAATATCTGACTGCCAAGGAAATCAACCGCCGGCGGCTGGCGGAGGCCAGACGGCGGGATGCCGAGAAGTACGGCGAGGAGTACGTTGAAGTTACAGACGATGACCTGCGGTAAAGGCATCGGACTGTTAAGGAGGTTTACCTATTATGACGCGGGAATACATTGCATCAGCCAATACGGTGGATGAGGCCATTGCCATCGCCTGTGAGGAACTGGGCGTTTCTCAGGACGAATGCTCCACGGAGGTGCTGCAGCTGCCCAAGAAGGGTCTGTTCGGCAAGATCAAGCAGCAGGCCAAGGTTCGGGTGGTGGTTGAGACGGTTTCTGTGCAGGATCTGATGGGTACTGCACCTGCCGCTCCGGCTCCTGAAAAACCCGCAGCGGCCAAGGCTGCTCCTGCGCCTGCCGCTCCCAAACAGGCAGCGCCCAAAAAGGAAGAGAAACCCGCAGCTCCTGCTGCAGAGACCCGGAAGCCTGCGCCTGTGGCGGAGGTCCGGAAACCGGCTCCTGCGGCAGCGGAAGCGCCCAAAAAGGCTCCCGAAGAGCTGAAGAAGGCTGCGGCTGAAGTGAAAGCCGAAACCGCTCCCGAAAAGCCCGCCGAAGCGGCAGCGCCTTCTGCGGAGGAGATCGCAGAGGTTGCGCCGAAGATTGAGCTGGCGCGGGAATACCTCAATGCCATCTTTGAAAAGATGGGAATCGAGGGCATTTCCATCAGCTTTACCCAGACAGAGGGCCGTACCGTTGTGGTACATATGGATGGTGAAGCCATCGGTACCGTCATCGGCAAGCGGGGCGAGACCCTGGACGCCATTCAGTATCTGGTCTGCCTGGCTGCCAACCGCCTGGAAGGCGAGTATGTGCGGTTTACCATGAATGCCGGCAATTACCGTGAAAAGCGGGAGGAGACCCTGAAGGCACTGGCTCAGCGGATGGCCAAGAAGGTTCTGAAGACCGGCCGTCCCGCCGCTCTGGAGCCGATGAACCCTTATGAGCGCCGGATCATTCATGCGGTGATTACCGATATCGACGGCGTTTTCTCCAAGTCCACCGGTGAAGAGCCCAATCGGAAGGTGGTCATCAAGCCTACCGGCCGCAGCGAGGGCTATCGCGGCGAGCGCGGAGAACGCAGTGAGCGCGGCGGAAAGGGCGACAAGCGCCGCGGCGGCAGAGGCGGCTACGAGCGGAGAAGCGCTCCTGCTGAAGGCTCTGCAGAGAAAGCTGCTGCTCCTTCTGCACCCAAGGAAGCCAAGAAGATTGATGACGATGTGAAGCTGTACAGCAAGATCGAAATCGAATAAGGATGGTTCTGCGCGGGGTACGGCCTGGCTTGTCCGGTGTGCCCCGCGTTTTTCGGACAAGCCTCCGCACTGGAAGGGTGAGGAGGCTTGTCTTTTACCGAACGGAAGAAGGTGCGTGTTTTGTCTAAAACCATTGCGGCCATTGCCACCCCCGCCGCTGTAGGCGGCATCAGCGTGATCCGCATCTCCGGGCCGGAAGCCATTGCGGTGGCGGAAAAGGTTTTTTCGCCGGTTTCAGGGCGGCCTCTTTCGCAGATGAAGGGCTACACGGCGGCCTTTGGACAGCTTTTCAGCGGCGGTGAGGTTCTGGATGAGGGAATCGCCACCGTGTTCCGCAGCCCCAAAAGCTACACCGGCGAGGATGTGGTGGAGCTGTCCTGCCATGGCGGCATTCTGGTGACCCGCAAGGCTTTGCGGGCGGTTCTGGAGCAGGGCGCCCTGCTGGCAGAGCCGGGCGAATTTACCCGCCGGGCATTCCTGGCAGGAAAGATGACCCTGACGCAGGCGGAAGCGGTGATGGATCTGATCGGAGCCGGCAGTGAACAGAGCCTGCGCTCTGCCCGGGGGGCCATGCGGGGAGATCTGTATCAGAAGATCCGCCGGATTACCGACCGTCTGCTGGAGGTGAGCGGCCGTTTGTCCGCTTATATCGATTATCCGGAAGAGGATATTGATATGCTGGAAAGCGATGCGCTGCTGGCAATCTGCACCGATGTGCTGCGGGAGCTGCAGCAGCTGCTGGCTACCTTTGACCGGGGCCGGATTATTCGGGAGGGCGTTGAAACGGTCATCGTGGGGCGCCCCAATGTCGGCAAATCCACCCTGATGAATCTGCTCAGCGGCTGTCAGAAGAGCATTGTCACCGATATTCCCGGCACCACCCGGGATGTGGTGGAGGAAACGGTCAATCTGGGCGATGTGGTGCTGCGGCTGGCGGATACGGCCGGCATTCGCCAGACCGACAATCCGGTGGAGCAGATGGGCGTTTCCATGGCGCTCGACCGGCTGGAGACGGCGGGACTGGTGCTGGCGGTTTTTGATCTTTCGGAACCGCTGACAGAGGAGGACAGGGCGCTGACCGATCGGCTGCGGAAGGCTCCGGTGGTGGCGGTACTCAATAAAAGCGACATGCCGACAGAACTGGACAAACAGTATATTTTTGATAATTTTAAACATGTAGTAGAAATTTCTGCCCGGGAACAGACCGGCGTGGAGCAGCTGAACCAGGAAATTGTCAGCCTGCTGGCTTTGACGGATCTGTCCGGCAGCGGAGCTCTGTTGCAGAACGAGCGGCAGCATCAGTGCGCTCTGCGGGCGGAAAAGCTGCTGTCCGAGGTCTGTGAGACCATTCGGGCGGGCTACACGCTGGATGCGGTGGATGTGGCCCTGGAGAGCGCCCTGTCCGCTCTGATGGAGCTCAGCGGTGAGCGGGTCAGCGAAGCGGTAGTGCAGCAGGTGTTTTCTCATTTCTGTGTGGGCAAATAAAAGATGGAGTCAAAGGCGGGAGAATCATGAGCTATCATATGGGAGAATACGATGTGGCGGTCGTGGGCGCCGGTCATGCCGGTGTGGAGGCAGCGATGGCAGCGGCGCGTCTTGGGGCGAAGACCGTGCTGTTCACCTTGACGCTGGATGCCATTGCCAATCTGCCCTGCAACCCCTCCATTGGCGGAACGGCCAAGGGCCATCTGGTGCGGGAGGTGGATGCCCTGGGAGGCGTCATGGGCATTGCTGCCGATCATTGCTATATCCAGAGCCGGATGCTCAACCGGGGTAAGGGCCCGGCGGTACACAGCCTGCGGGCTCAGATCGACCGGAGCAAATACCATCTTTATGTGAAAAAGCTGCTGGAAGCTCAGCCGGGGCTGGAAATCCGTCAGGCGGAGATCACCGGCGTGAAGGCGGAAAACGGCCGCCTTGTGGGCGTTGTAACCCGGCTGGGAGCCGAATACGGGGTGAAGGCTTGCGTGATTTCCACCGGTACCTATCTGGGCGGCATGATTCATGTGGGCGAGGTTTCTTATGTATGCGGCCCTGACGGTGTCAAAGCTGCGGAGGGACTGACGGAGAGCCTGCAGGCCTGCGGCATTGAAATGCGGCGTTTCAAGACCGGAACCCCTTCCCGTGTCCACCGCAGAAGCATTGATTTTTCCAAGCTGGAGCGGCAGCCCGGCGATGAGGAGATAGTCCCCTTCAGCTTTACCACGGAAGAGAAGATGGAAAACCAGGCGGATTGCTATATTGCTTATACAAATGAGCGGACCCATCAGGTGATCCGGGACAACATTCAGAAATCTCCCATTTACAGCGGACGGATTCACGCCATCGGCCCCCGGTACTGTCCCAGCATAGAGGATAAGATCATGCGTTTTTCGGATCGTCCCCGCCATCAGCTGTTTGTGGAGCCCATGGGTCTGGATACGGATGAGATGTATCTGCAGGGACTTTCCTCTTCCCTGCCAGAGGATGTGCAGCTGGAGTTTCTCCGGACCATTCCCGGCTTTGAGCATCTGGAGGTCATGCGCAACGCCTATGCCATTGAATATGACTGCTGCAATCCGCTGGATCTGAAGGCTACGCTGGAATTCAAAAAGGTAAAGGGCCTTTACGGAGCCGGACAGTTTAACGGAACCTCTGGTTACGAAGAGGCAGCCGCTCAGGGCCTCATTGCCGGTATCAACGCGGCGCGGTCTGTGCAGGGAAAGGAGCCGCTGATTCTGGATCGCTCCACTTCCTACATCGGAACGCTGATCGACGATCTTTGTACCAAGGGCTGCTCGGATCCTTATCGGATGATGACCTCCCGCAGCGAGTTCCGGCTGGTGCTGCGGCAGGACAACGCGGATGAACGGCTGACGCCCATCGGATATGAGCTGGGGCTGATTTCGCCGCAGCGGTATCAGAAGCTGCAGCACAAGCTCGCTCTGGTTCGGGAGGAGCGGGAGCGGGCGGAAAAAGTCAATATTGCCCCTTCCCCTGCCCTGAATGAGCTGCTTGTTTCACGTGGAACAGCGGAAATGCACACCGGCTGCAAGTTGGCGGATCTGATTCGCCGTCCGCAGCTGAGCTATGAGGATCTGGCGGATTTTGATGAAACGCGACCCGTTCTGCCGAAGGATGTAACCGAACAGGTGGAAATTCAGATCAAATACGAAGGCTACATCAAAAAGCAGATGCTGGAAGTGGAGGAAATGCGCCGACTGGAGGTGCGGAAGCTGCCGGAAGGAATGGACTACCAGCAGATTGAGGGCCTTCGTCTGGAGGCCCGGGAGAAGCTGCAGCGGATCCAGCCGGCCAATATTGGTCAGGCTTCCCGGATCTCCGGCGTCAATCCGGCGGACATCACCACCCTGCTGATCTGGCTGGAAACCCGAAACAACGAAAAGGAGCAATCCAATGATTGATGTGAATTTTCTGAAACAGAATCTGGAGGCCTACGGTCTGAGCTGCAGCGATCAGCTGGCTGAAAAGCTGGATCGTTATGCGGAGCTCCTGGTGGAATGGAATCAGAAGATGAACCTGACTGCCATCACCGAGCCGGATGAGATCGTGATCAAGCATTTTCTGGACAGCCTTCTCCTGACCAAAGCGGCAGAGCTTCCGGAAGGCGGTCGGATCATCGATGTGGGAACCGGAGCCGGGTTTCCCTCTGTGCCGGTTTGTCTCTATCGTCCGGATCTCAGACTGACTTTACTGGACAGCCTGAATAAGCGGATCACCTTTTTGACCGAGCTCACGGCGCAGCTGGAGCTGCCGGCAAAATGCGTCCATGGCCGTGCTGAGGAAACGGGCGGCAAGGAGGAATACCGGGAACAGTATGATGTCGCCTGTGCCCGTGCGGTGGCTCATCTTCGGGAGTTGTCCGAATACTGTCTTCCTTTTGTGAAGGTCGGCGGATGCTTCGCCGCACTGAAGGGCTATGAAATTGAACAGGAGCTGGAGGAAGCCCTCTTTGCCATTGAGCAGTTGGGCGGTGAAGTGGAGAAGGTGGAGAAGTTTCAGCTGCCCGGAGACAATAAACGCGCCATTGTAGTGGTAAGAAAAGTTCGTCAAACTCCGGCAAAATATCCCCGTCCCTCCGCAAAAATGAAAAAATCTCCCCTGCAGAAACGCAAAGCTTGAGGGGTTGTGTCGCTTTTTGCGATGAAAATAAATGGAAATCATTTCCCGCCTGTGCTATACTCAAAGCGAAGGGACAAGCTGCCGCTACCATGAGGAGGAATGCACATGGCGGGATTTTTTCAGTCCAAAGAAAAAGTGGTCAATAAGGTGGTTTTGCTGCCGGTGTCTGAAGTCTTTCCCAATCCGGCTCAGCCCCGTATGGAATTTGATGAAGACGCGCTGCGCAGTCTGGCGGACAGCATTCAGCAGAACGGCGTTCTGCAGCCGATTCTGGTCCGGAAACTGGCGGAGCATCAGTACGAGCTCATATCGGGGGAACGGCGCCTGCGCGCTGTCCGGATGACCGAGCAGACCCACATCCCGGCTGTGATTCTGGAAGCCAGTTCCCGGCAGTCGGCTGTCTATGCGATTTTGGAGAATATCCAGCGGAAGGATCTGAATCTCTTTGAGGAAGCCGCTGCGCTGCAGGCTCTGGTGACCGAATGGGGTGTCACCCAGGAGGAAGCAGCCGCCAAGCTGGGAATGGCGCAATCCACGGTGGCCAACAAGCTGCGGCTGCTGGCTTTTTCGGAGGAAGAACAGCAGATCATGCTGCAGTATCAGCTGACCGAGCGGCATGCCCGGGCGCTGCTTCGGCTGCGGGATGATCCGAGAAAAATGCAGGCCATTCATTATGTGGGAAAGAATCACCTGACCGTCCGGCAGACGGAAAGCTATGTGGAAAGGCTGCTGCAGGAGAAGCCGTTGGCGCGCAGGATCCTGCTGGTGAAGGATATCCGGGTTTTTCTCAACACCATCAATCAGGCCATTGATACGATGAAGAGCGCCGGGATTCCGGCAGAAACCCATAAAACAGAAGGAGAAGACTACATAGAATACCTGGTTCGGATTCCCACTACCCGGAAAAAGACCGCTCCCTGAGAAAAAATTGACCGAAAATCCATTGTTTCACGTGAAACAATGGATTTTTCTCTTTCCCTCAGGCGGAAAGTATGGTATAATAATGTCTACTGAACAAATTGCGCTGTGGTTTTATTGTGCGGCCGCTGCCGCTGAAGCAAAAAGGTATCTTTTGGAAAGGAACGGGCACCCTATGGGAAAAGTGATCGCAGTAGCCAACCAGAAAGGCGGCGTGGGAAAGACCACAACGGCCGTGAATCTGGCAGCTTGTCTGGGTGAAAAAAAGAAAAAGGTGCTGCTGGTGGATATTGATCCGCAGGGAAACGCCACCAGCGGATATGGAATTGACAAGCGGAAGACAGAGGCCACTTCCTATGAAATGCTCATTGGAGATGCCGCCGCAGCGGATGTTCTGGTCAAGACCGAATTTGCCGGCGTGGACGTGATTCCCTCCAGCATTCAGCTGGCAGGTGCGGAGGTGGAGCTGGTTCAGATGGAGGATCGGGTCGGAAGGCTGAAGCTGGCCCTGGCGCCCCTGAAGGATCGCTATGATTATATCCTGATCGACTGTCCCCCCTCCCTCGGCCTGATTACGCTGAATGCTTTTGCGGCGGTGGACACGGTGCTGATCCCCATTCAATGCGAGTATTATGCGCTGGAGGGTCTGTCTCAGCTGATGGCCACCGTGCGGCAGGTGAAAAAGCTGTATAATCCGGAGATTGCGGTGGAAGGCGTTCTGCTGACGATGTTTGACGGGCGGCTGAATCTGACCCTGCAGGTGGTCAATGAAGTCAAAAAGTACTTTCCGGATAAGGTGTACCGGACGACGATTCCCCGCAACGTGCGTCTGTCCGAAGCACCCAGCTATGGACAGCCGGTGGTTTATTATGACAAGGCTTCCAAGGGAGCCAAGGCCTATATGGAATTTACGAAGGAATTCCTCCGGGCCAATCGTTCTTAATCGGAATCAAGCAAACAGTAAAGGAGGATCTGGATGGCAAAGCCTAAAAAATCCGGCCTCGGAAAAGGGCTGGACGCCTTATTCCTGGATAATGCGCAGGATGAGGCCGAGGAAAACGGCAGCTTTTCGGTGCGGATCAGTGAAATAGAGCCCAACCGCCGTCAGCCCCGGAAGGACTTCAATGAAACCGCTCTGGCCGAGCTGGCGGATTCCATTCGGGAGCACGGCATCCTGCAGCCGCTGCTGGTGCGGAAGCTGGAAACCGGCGGCTATCAGCTGGTGGCCGGCGAGCGTCGCTGGAGGGCGGCCCGGATGATCGGCCTGGATGAGGTTCCCGTCATTGTGCGGGACATGACGGAAGCCGAGGTCATGGAGCTGGGCCTCATTGAAAACCTGCAGCGGGAGGACCTGAATCCGCTGGAAGAGGCTGCCGGTTATCAGGAGCTGATGACCACCTATGGCCTGACTCAGGAGCAGGTGGCCAAACGGGTGGGAAAATCCCGTTCTGCCGTGGCCAATGCACTGCGGGTGCTGAATCTTCCGGAGCAGGTGCGGCCGCTTATCAGCAGCGGTCAGCTCTCCATGGGACACGCCAAGGCTCTGCTGGGCCTGGACAATACCGAGGAGCTGATCAAGCTGGCTCAGCTGGCGGCGGAGAAAGGCCTTTCCGTCCGGGAAGTGGAGCGCCTTGTCAGTAAGCTGAAGGCGGCGGCCGGCTCTCCCCCGGAGGGGGAGAAGGTGATGGACGAGCTGTCCCGTTTTTATCAGGAAATGCAGCTTGCGATGAACGAGGAACTGGGCCGCAAAGTGAAAATTTCCGGCAGAGCTGATGGAAAAGGCGTGCTGGAGATCGCTTTTTACGGCAAAGAAGATCTGGCGAGCATCGCTGAGCGGTTGGCAAATTTACAGTAAATAGCCCATTGGGCTTTAAGAAAGAGAGTGTTTATACTATGCTGGACATGAAATTTATCCGCAGCAATCCCGAACTGGTCAAGGAAAACATCCGGAAGAAATTCCAGGACGCCAAGCTTCCTCTGGTGGACGAGGTCATCGAGCTGGATGCTCAGAGCCGCGCCATTCAGCAGGAAGCCAATACCCTGCGCGCCGAGCGCAACAAGATCTCCAAGAGCATTGGCGGTCTGATGGCTCAGGGCAAAAAGGATGAGGCCGAAGCCATGAAAAAGAAGGTTTCGGAGCAGGCCGAACGGCTGGCTGAGCTGGAAAAGCAGGAAACCGAGATGGAGGAGAAAATCCGCCAGATTCTGCTGGTGATCCCCAACATCATCGACCCTTCCGTGCCCATCGGCAAGGATGACAGCGAAAATGTGGAGGTTCAGCGCTACGGCGAGCCGGTGGTTCCCGATTTTGAAATCCCCTACCATACCGAAATCATGGAAGCGCTGCACGGCATCGATCTGGACAGCGCCAGACGGGTGGCCGGCAACGGCTTCTATTACCTGACCGGCGATATTGCCCGTCTGCATTCCGCTGTGCTGGCCTATGCCCGCGACTTCATGATTGACCGGGGCTTTACCTACTGCATTCCCCCCTTCATGATCCGCAGCAATGTGGTTACCGGCGTCATGAGCTTCGCTGAGATGGACGCCATGATGTACAAGCTCGAGGGCGAGGATCTGTACCTGATCGGCACCAGTGAGCATTCGATGATCGGCCGCTTTATCGACACCATTCTGGACGAGAAGGAGCTGCCCCTGACCCTGACCTCCTACTCCCCCTGCTTCCGCAAGGAGAAGGGCGCCCACGGCATCGAGGAGAGAGGCGTTTACCGCATCCATCAGTTTGAAAAGCAGGAAATGATCGTGGTCTGCCGTCCTGAAGAAAGCCCCATCTGGTTTGACAAGCTGTGGCAGAACACGGTGGATCTCTTCCGTTCGCTGGATATTCCCGTTCGTACCCTGGAATGCTGCTCCGGCGACCTGGCTGACCTGAAGGTCAAGTCCATCGACGTGGAGGCCTGGTCTCCCCGTCAGAAGAAGTACTTCGAGGTGGGCAGCTGCTCCAATCTGGGCGATGCCCAGGCCCGCCGCCTGAAGATCCGCGTCAATGGTCAGGACGGCAGAAAGTATCTGGCTCACACCCTGAACAACACCGTTGTGGCGCCTCCCCGGATGCTGATTGCCTTCCTGGAAAACAACCTCAATGCGGACGGCACTGTGCGGATTCCTGAGCCTCTGCGGCCTTACATGGGCGGCAAGGACCTGATCAAATGGTAAAAACCAGCTGGTACGAGGAGCCGGTGCAGATTCGCTTCTGCGACTGTGATCCGCAGCACCGGATCAAGCCCTCTGCGCTCTGCAGGATTCTGGCCGATCTGGCCGGAGTGGCTTTTGCCGCCCGGGGAATGGATCACGCCTATCTGTGGGAGCACGGCTATGTCTTTCTCCTTTCCCGGGTCGGTATCCGGATCTTCCGGATACCTCAGGCGGACGAAATGATCACGGTGTCCACCTGGGAACGGGAGGTGCGCCGGGCTGAATACCTGCGGGATTTTGAGCTGCACAGCGCAGATGGCGAGCTGCTGGCGGCTGCCACCACCAGCTGGATGCTGGTCAATCCGGAGACCCGTCAGATTCTGCGTCCTTCTGAATTTGACGGTGAACTGCTGCCCATGCCCGAAAGAAAAGCGGATGCGCCCGAATGTGTTCGCCTTCGGCTGAAGGAAGCGGATGCCGGGCAGACCGACAGCCGGAAGATCTACTACTCCCATCTGGACGGCAACGGCCATGTGTACAATGCGGTTTACGCGGATCTCGCCATGGATGCCCTTCCCCGTGATCTGCTGGAACGTCCCCTGCGGGAACTGCAGCTGAATTTCTGCCGGGAAGCCATGCTAGATGACCGGATTGACATTTATCGGCAGATTCAGGAGCATCAGGCTCTGGTAAAGGGCACGCTGGACGGGAAGGACTGCTTCCTGTGTCAGATGATTTATGAATAAATAGTGAACGCCTGAGGAAAAAGCCTCAGGCGTTCCTGTTTCTGAACGTCAGAAACGGCTTTTTAAGATTTCTGTGTAAAATAATGGATAAATCACTTGAAAGGCTGCAGAGAGCTGTGGTAAACTGAAAGAAAGCGGCGGCGCATTGGCTGCCGGAAAACAGGAGGAGGGTCCGAATGGGAGAATGCTTGTCCGCAGAAGCGCTGCGCTGCGGAATCATTGACGTAGGCTCCAATACGATTCGCGCTGCGGTCTATGCTGTTCAGAGCGGCAGCTATGAGCTTCTGGCGGATCACCGGGATTTTTCGAACCTGCTGACCTTTGTGGAGGACGGACAGCTGTCGGATGAAGGAGCAGAGCGGCTTTGCCGGGTGCTGCGGGAGATGAAGAGCTTCTGCGGAGAATGGAGCTGCACCAGGATCGACTGCTTTGCCACCGCTTCCCTGCGGGGAATCGGGAATTTTGAGCAGGTGCGCCGGAGAGCCGCGGAAAGCGGCGTGCAGCTGACTTTGCTGTCCGGTGAGGAGGAAGCGCTCTGCGATTACGCCGGACTGATGCAGGAGGCGGGCGTGGAAACCGGCGCCGGCATGGATCTGGGCGGCGGCAGCGGCCAGCTGTTCCGGTTCTTCGGCAGACAGCTGAAGGGCTATGCCTCCTTTCCCATCGGCGTTATGGCCATGAAGCGGCGGTTTTCCATGGACTGCGGCCCCGGTGAGGAGCGGAGACAGGAAATCCGCGCCTTTGTGCGGGAACAGCTGAGCAGCTGCCCGGCACTGCAGGGAGAGCCGCTGCAGGAGCTGTATGTCATGGGCGGCACCGTCCGCGCGGCTGCGGCTATGCGGGATCTGCTGCTGGGGCCCGGCGGCAGTCAGCTGACCTGTACCGAGCTGGAGTACCTTTTCAGCAGCCTTTCTGTCAGGGAGGGTCAGGAAGCCCTCCGGCAGGTTGATGCGGAACGGATCCGAACCATGGGATCCGGACTGATTGTGATGCAGAGCATTTGTGAATATATGGGCGCTGGGCGGGTCATTGCGGTTCGCAGCGGTGTCCGGGAGGGATAT
>JAQXNQ010000324.1 GCA_029098085.1 Oscillospiraceae bacterium | reverse complement strand
CTGTGGAGACCCCCATCGGCTACGAGCCCAAGCCCGAGGACATCAACATCGAAGGCCTGAAGGGCATCACCGTGGACACCATCCAGGGTCTGCTGAGTGTGGACAAGGAGTCCTGGATGGAGGATGTCACCCGCGAGGGCACCGGCATCGAAGCCTTCTATGCCAAGTTCGGCGACAAGCTGCCCGCTGAGATGCGGCATCAGCTGGACGCCCTGAAGGCGAGACTGGCGTAAGTCAGACTGCCTGAGGCAATAAGATAACGAAAACGGACGGTTCGAAAGAGCCGTCCGTTTAGTCTATCGAAAAAGTGGTTTGCAGGAAAAAGTTGCACAAAAGAGGTAACGTGTATGCCCGCTGGAAGCGGGCATGGCTTTGTCTAGTTAGTATCTTGCGGTTCTACATCGCTTTCCGCAAGCGGAAAGCTGCAAGAACGCAAGCGTTCTTGCGCGTAAGTGCTCCCTTTGAAGTTGTTGGTATACGTTGGGGCGCGGAAGAGCAGGATTTCGCGGCCTGCGGGCCGCGACCGGGCTCTGCCAGACTAAGGCCGAAGGCCGTGTCTAGGACTCGCGATTTTTGGCTTTCCCCGCAGGGGAAAGCGAAGGAAACTCGAGTAAAACTTTCTTCGCTTTGGCAATCCAACGAAAAGCTGTTCCTTATTTGTGCAAACTGCTAATGTGCATCGACTTTATCGACAAGCTGAGCCGGAAAGAGAAAAACTCTCTTTCCGGCTGCCGCTCACTTTTTGACTTCCTTCAGAAAATACACCGTCACGCCGGGGTTCATCGTGACGCAGCGGCGGGCGATCCGCTTGCTGCGCACACCGGAGCGCACCACCTCCATCAGGGCGCTGCCGCCCCGGTAGCCGTGGATGACCTCCACCTCCCGGATGTCGGGAGAGCAGCCGGCCAGCAGCCGCTCCAGGTATTTCTTGGCATCGGCGGCATTCATCTCGTGGATGTCCACCGTCAGGGTTCCGGCTTGAGCCTTGGGGGGCTTGGGCATTATTCCTCTCCCCCCTCCGGCGTCAGGGACAGCTGCTCGCCCAGATCCTCCTGCCGCAGCAGAGCGCCGGCGGCGGGAATGGTTTTGGTGCGGTAGCGGTGGGGATTGACAAAGGTGGTTTCGGTCAGGGGCGTCACCGACTCCACCCGGCCGTTCTTCTTCAGGGTCATGACCGCCACGCCCTGATTGTCCCGGGTGGCCTTGGCGGCGATCATGTCCGGGTTAAAGATCAGCTTGCGCTTCTGATTGGAGGTGAGGACATATTCGCTCCCCTCCTCCGGACGGAAGATGGCCACCAGCGGCGATTTGTCGCTGTAGGCGCTCTGCAGCTTCCTGCGGTTGGTCTTGGTGGCGTAGGCGGACAGGGGCACCTTGGAGACCTTGCCGTTTTCAAAGAAGAACAGAATCTCCCCGGCAAAATCGGCGGTGACGGCGGTGTATACCAGCTTTTCGCCCTCGTCAAAGCCCAGCCTGGACGGGATGAATTCGCCCATGAGGCTGGCCTTGGTCTCGGCGAACTCCGAAAGCCGGGCCTTGTAGACCTGGGCTTTGTCGGTGAAGAACAGCAGCTCGGACAGGTTGCTGACCTCCTGCTGCAGCACCACGCTGTCCCCCTCTTTCAGCTTCTGCACGCTGCTGACCCGCAGGGACTGGGGCGTGATCTTCTTGAAGTAGCCCTCGGCGGTGACCACCGCGTTGACGGTGTAATCAGGCGTGTCATCCTCCTCCTCGCCGCTCTCCAGATCGGAGGGATAGGCAAAGAGGCTCTTACGGGGCTGGCCGTACTTTTTGATGACCTCCCGCAGCTCCTCCACAATGATCTTGTTGATCTTGCGGGGGCTCTTCAGAATCTCCTCCATGCCGGCGATGTCCATTTCCAGCTGACGGATCTCGTCCAGACGGCCCAGAATGTACTCCCGGTTCAGATGGCGCAGCTTGATCTCCGCCACGAACTCGGCCTGTACCTGATCAATGCCGAAGCCGATCATCAGGTTGGGCACCACCTCGGTCTCTTCCTCGGTCTCCCGGACGATCTTGATGGCCTTGTCAATGTCCAGCAGGATTTTGGACAGACCCTGCAGCAGATGGAGCTTGTCCTTCTGCTTCTGCAGATCAAAGGCCACCCGGCGGCTGACGCAGCCCTGCCGGAACCGGATCCACTCCAGCAGCAGATCCTTCGCCCCCAGTACCCGGGGCGCACCGTCGATGAGCACGTTGAAGTTGCAGGAATAGGGATCCTCCAGCGGGGTCATTCTGTACAGCTTCTGCATCAGCCTGTCCGGATCGGTGTTCCGCTTCAGCTCGATGGCGATTTTGAGGCCGTTTAAGTCGGTCTCGTCCCGGATGTCCGAGATTTCCTTGATCTTGTTCAGCTTGATCAGCTCGATGATCTTGTCAATGATGGCCTCCACCGTGGTGGTGGGGGGAATCTCGGTGATCTCCAGACAGTTCTCGGTCTTGTCGTAGCTGTACCGCGCCCGTACCCGGATGGAGCCGCGGCCGGTGTCGTAGACCTTGCGCAGCTCGGCTTCGTCCAGAATCACCGTGCCGCCGCCGGGGAAATCGGGGCCCTTCAGGGTCTCGGCCACATCGTGATCCGGATCCCGCAGCAGAGCGATGGCCGTCTCACAGACCTCGGTCAGGTTGAAGGGGCAGATGGCGCTGGCCATGGAGACGGCAATGCCCACGTTGGCGTTGACCAGCACCGCCGGGAAGGTGGTGGGAAAAAGGCTGGGCTCCAGCATGGTGTTGTCGTAGTTGGGCACCATGTCCACCGTGTTCTTGTCGATGTCCCGGAACAGCTCGGCCGCGATTTTTTCCAGCTTGACCTCGGTGTACCGGGCGGCGGCGTAGGCCATGTCCCGGGAATAGGCCTTGCCGAAGTTGCCCTTGGAATCCACATAGGGGTGCAGCAGGGCTTCATTGCCCCGGGCAAGACGCACCATGGTCTCGTAAATGGCCGCGTCGCCATGGGGGTTGAGACGCATGGTCTGGCCCACCACATTGGCGGACTTGGTGCGGGCGCCGGTAAGCAGCCCCATCTTGTACATGGTGTAGAGCAGCTTGCGGTGAGCGGGCTTGAAGCCATCGATCTCGGGCAGGGCCCGGGAGACGATGACGCTCATGGCGTAGGGCATATAGTTGACTTCCAGCGTGTCGGTGATGGACTGCTCCACCACCACACCGGCGTCCTTGATATAAGCATCCGTACCGGACGTCTTTTTTGCGGCCGGCTGTTTGGGTTTTTTGGCCATTGAATCGATCCTTCCTCAGAGTTTGGGAAAAGCTTCCCGGAGGGAAATCAGAAAAAGTTCCATCGCTTTCGCTCACGCGAAAGCAGAGAGAAGACCTTACGGCCTTCTCCCGAATGGGTACCACATTCGAATGGTTGCCAAGGTTTATGGGTCAAGGGGCGCGCCCCTTGCGGGTCCAGGGCGGAGCCTTGGTCGCGGCCCGCTGGCCGCGAAATACTCCTTAATCACAAAAACATCAGGATGGTTTGGAAACCCTATGAAGGGGT
>JAQXNQ010000323.1 GCA_029098085.1 Oscillospiraceae bacterium | reverse complement strand
ATCACGCCGCAGCCAACGGAGATGGCGATGCCGATCAGGCCGGGCAGCTTCAGGACGCAGGCAGCGATCACGACCACGATGGGCAGCAGCACCAGGGGATTCAGGTTGAAGCCCTCAGCCAGAGCGCTCTGCAGCTCCACGGCCACGGTGGGATCATAGTTGCCGGTGCCGGTGACGATACCCAGGATGGTGTAGAGGATCAGAGCGATGACAAAGGTGGGAGCGGTGGTGGACACCATGGCGGTCACATGGTCGAACAGGCCGGTCTCAGACACGGCAGCGGCCAGGTTGGTGGTGTCGGACAGGGGGGAGAACTTGTCGCCCACATAGGCGCCGGAGATGATCATGCCGGCGGTGATGGCGGGGTTGATGCCCAGGCCGGCGCCGATGCCCAGGAAGGCGATACCGATGGTGGCGGTAGCGGTCCAGGAGGAGCCGCAGGCCAGACCCACGACGGCGCACATGATGCAGCCGACGGGCAGGAACAGCTTGGGAGTCAGCAGATTCAGACCGTAGTAAATCAGGGCGGGGATGGTGCCGGACATGATGAAGGAGGCAACCAGCAGGCCCACGGTCATCAGGATCAGGATGGCTTCCATGGTGGCGTTCAGACGATCCAGCATACCCGCCAGCATATCGGAGAAGCTGTGACCGCAGGCGCAGCCCACGGCGCAGGCCACCACAATGGAGATCACCAGCGGCATATGGGCGTCAACGTAGTAGCCTCCGTTCAGGCCGTAGAGCATCAGTGCCATCATGACGACGATGGGCAGCAGAGCCTCTACGAAGTTGGGAAGTCGGACGGTGCGCTGTTTCTTAGTGCTTTCAGACATAAATTACCCTCTCTTTCTTCTCTTCTCAATTTTGGAGTACAGGAGCCCCCCTGACCCTTTTGCAGTTTTTCCCGGAAATCTCTCAATTCCGTTGCCGGAATCACACCTCAGGAGATTGCCGCTCCGCCGCGTGGGGTCCTCTTCTCTGGCTCCTGTTTGATTGTAGCTTATCACAGGTTTTTGTAAAAATCAACAAAAAGATTGCGTAGATAGAAAAATTGTTTGTGCATTATTACATTCCATCGGTGATTTGCTAATGTCTTTTCACATCATCATACTATTGCAAAAAAGTTTTCTGCCTTTTCGTTGATTTTTCGTTGAAATGCAAGTCTTTCCGACTTTTGTGCAATTTTTGGTGAAATTGCCGGTATTTCCTGCCTTTCTCCATTTAAAATCCCCTCTTTGAGGGGGAAAAATAGGTATTCTGACGAAAAGTGTCTTTCTTAGGAAAATTCGTTGCGTCATTTCCCGCAGCAGGGTATACTTTACCTTGCTCATCGGGTAAATTCACAGTTTTCCGAAGCGCCCTTCCGGTTCTTTGTCGTTCTTCACAAAAAGCGGTGTTCTCCGGCGGCCCGCTCCGGTCTTCCAACTGCCCCGGATCCTGCCGCCGGAGAGCGGCTGTTCCGCCGCGGCCCCGCTTTCAGGGTCGGTTTTCATCACTCCGGTTTTTGGGCAATCCGACTGTGCGCCCATTCCCTCCGAACCTGTCCGCCCGCGTGGCAGAGCCGGCCGTCAAACAGTTTCCGCTCCCTTCCCTCCGGTGCCGCTCCGGGGCGGCGGCGCTCCCCTTTTCCTCCGGTTTTCCCGGAGGACCCGCCAAAACAGCGCTTCTCGTCTTTATGGAAACTGCACAAAATTTCCGTTCTTTTTCTGACAGGCTCCCCGTGCGCCGCTCTGTTCTCATCACTGTCTGGCAAAACAGATTGACACTGATACAAAAATTTGCTATTCTTACAGCAAGATACCTTAATACCGTATTGAAGTGGCGGACACCGCTGTTCATTGTGAAAACTGAGAAAGTGGGGCTATATAAGATGTACGAGAGCAAGATGAAATCGGAGATGACTGACCATCTGTACGAAGCGATCCTGTCCCTGAAGGATAAGGAGGACTGCTACCGGTTCTTTGACGATCTTTGCACCGTGGGAGAGATCCAGGTCATGGCCCAGCGCTGGATGGTCGCCCGGATGCTCCATGACGGAGAGACCTTCAGCGCCATCAACGAACAAACCGGCGTGTCCTCCGCCACCATCACCCGCGTCCGCCGCTGCCTGGTCTACGGCGCGGACGGCTACGCCCGTGTCATTGACCGGCTGGCGGAGAAAAAGGATTCCTGACATCCGGGGCCATTTCCGCCATCACAGCCATTCAATTATAAAAGGAGGAGAGACACGTTACCGCGTCTCTCCTCTTTTATCGCCGCGGCGGATGTTTCGCCGGAGGCGAAACCCACCCCAAAGGAAAAGCAGCTTGTTTTACAAGCTGCTTTTCCTCTGGGGTGGATGACGGGACTCGAACCCGCAACGCCTGGAACCACAATCCAGTGCTCTACCAGTTGAACTACATCCACCGTATTAATCTGTTATCGTGATAGCATTCTAACTCGTGAATATATAAATGTCAAGAAGTTCTTGAAAAATTTTATTTATTCGTTTTTTTGGCAAAAAGGCTTGAATAATCTTCATTCATGTGTTAGGATAAACCGGCAAAGGAGTGAGCATTCATGGAAAAACTGAAACCCCGCACCCTTTCCGGCTTCATGGAACTGCTGCCCGGTCCCCAGATCCAGATGGAGCGCATGATGGAGAGCCTGCGGAAAAACTATTCTCTGTACGGTTTTACCCCCCTGGACACCCCCATCATCGAAGCTGCCGAAGTGCTGCTGGCCAAGGGCGGCGGCGAGACCGAGAAGCAGATCTACCGGTTCCAGAAGGGCGATTCCGATCTGGCCCTGCGCTTTGACCTGACGGTCCCTCTGGCCAAGTATGTGGCCCTGCATTATAATGAACTGAGCTTCCCCTTCCGCCGCTTCCAGATCGGCAAGGTCTACCGGGGCGAGCGCGCCCAGCGGGGCCGCTTCCGGGAGTTCTATCAGGCGGATATTGATATCATCGGCGACGGCAAGCTGGACATCATCAACGACGCCGAGATCCCCAGCATCATCTACCGCACCTTCCGGGACTTCGGCCTGAAGCGGTTCCAGATCCGGGTG
>JAQXNQ010000322.1 GCA_029098085.1 Oscillospiraceae bacterium | reverse complement strand
GGAAGCGGGCATGGGGTCTCTGTGGAGTATCTTGCGGCCTGCGGGCCGCGCTTTTTTTAGTATTTATTGTCCGCGCCGAGCGCGGAGGAGCAGGATTTCGCGCTCTGCGGAGCGCGACCAAGGCTCTGCCTTTGGAATCCGCGATTTTTTGAAAAAAATCGAGTAAAACTTTATTTGTGCAACCTGTCGATAAGCGTTACCTTTATCGACACGCTGAGCACGGCTTCGCTCAGAAACCGTGCTTTTTTTGCTTACCGTTTGTCTTTTCCCGGGAAATCAGCCTTTGAACTTGGCGTAAGCCGCTCTCAGCTCTTCGGCCTTCTGCTCGGGGCAGGTGGGGTTGCACCAGGCGCCGACGCCGGTCTCGGAGGAGGCGAAGAACTGCTGCTTGTCGGCGGCGCGCATGGGCGGGAAGAACTCCACATGGAAGTGGTAGAAGGTCTGGTCGCCGCTGTTGACAGGGGCGTTGTGCATGCACATCATGTAGGGGAAGGGCATGTCAAACAGGCTGTCGTACATGCCGGCCACGTCCCGGATGGTCTCGCCCAGGTCGCACAGCTCCTTCTCGGTCATGGCGGACAGGTCGGGCAGATGCCGCTTGGCGGTCACATGGACGCCGTAGGTGATGGGGGAGAAGAAGGGAACGTACACCACGAAGGAGTCGTTCTGGAAGATGATCCGGCGGCCGTCCTTCAGCTCGTCAGCCAGGCAGTCGCAGAACAGGCAGCGGCCGTTTTCCTCATAATACTCTCTGGCGGAAACCATCTCCTCCTCCGGCTTTTTGGGGATGAAGGGATAGCCGTAGGCCTGTCCGTGGGGATGGGGCATGGTGACGCCCACCACATCGCCGCGGTTCTCGAAGATGAAGGCGTACTTGATGTTGGTGTCGGCCTTCATGTCGCAGAAGGTGTCCTGCCACAGATGGGCCAGCTTGTGCACATGCTCGTTGTCCAGATCCTTCAGGAAAGCCCGGTGCTGGTCGGAGTAGAGGATGACCTCGCAGCGGCCGTAGGCGGGCGCCACCCGGAACAGATCGGTGGCCACGTCGTCGGGGACGGGAGGATCCTGCTTCAGGGCGGGGAAGTCGTTCATGTACCGCAGCACATCAAAGCCCTCGTCCGGCACCTTGCCAGAGCCGGGGCAGAAGGGGCACCAGTCCTTGGGCATCTGAGGACGGTTCTGACGATGAGAGGCGACCATGACCCAGTCGCGGGTAATGGGGTTGTATCTGATTTCAGCCATGACAAAAACTCCTTTTCCTTATTTGACTTCCACGCCGCCCACAGGACGGATGCGGAGAATGTGGCAGCTGCCAGCTCCAAAAACAGCCTCGATGGTGGATTTGAACCGCAGCACCATATCCACCGGCACCAGGTTCTGGGTAGTGCCGCCAAAGCCGCCGCCGTGTACCCGGTAGGCGCCCTCGCCGTTCAGCAGGTTGTCGGCGATGCAGAGGGCCAGGGACAGCCCCTGTTCTTTGGGCGCGATGTTGGCGTAGACATTCTGCAGATAGCAGAAGGAGGAACGGCCCGACTCGGTCAGCAGCTTCAGGAAGGTGGGGTAATCCTTCCCGCGCAGCGCCTCGACGATGGAGCCCACCCGTTTGTTTTCATTGACAAAGTGCATGGCCCGCAGCAGCGCCCGGTCGCCCAGCTTTTCCCGAATCTCGGGAGCCTTGTCCAGCAGAGCCTCGTAGCAGATGGGGCGCAGCACCTCTTCGCCGAAGAGGGCGGCCACCGCCTTCATCTCGGCGGGGATGGCGGCGTACTCGTCGGTCAGGTCGGCATGATTTCCGCCGGTGTCCACGATGCAGAGGGCACAGCCCAGAGCGGCAAAGTCAAAGTCGATGGGCTCAATGACGGGATTTTCGGTATCGGCGAAGTCGATGGTGATCAGGTTGCCCACCGAGGAAGCCATCTGATCCATCAGGCCGCGGGGCTTGCCGAAATAGACGTTTTCGGCATACTGGGCGTACTTGGCGATCTCCACAGGGCTGACCGTGCCGTCATTGTACAGGCCATTCAGAATGGTGCCCACCAGCACCTCAAAAGCGGCGGAGGAGGAAAGACCGGAGCCCTTCAGCACGTCGGAGGTGGTGTAGGCCTCCAGACCGCCCACCTTCAGTCCCTTCTGGACAAAGCGGGAGGTCATGCCGCGGATCAGGGAGGCGGCTTTATTGATCTCGGCTTCCTTTATGTCCAGATCATCTAGGGCAATCCGATCCATCCGGTAACCTTTGGACTGGATGGCGATGACGCCGCTGTCGTTGGCGGAGGCGATGGCGATGACGTCCAGATTCACCGACGCGGCCAGCACCCGCCCGTGGTTATGGTCGGTGTGATTTCCGGCAATTTCGGTCCGTCCGGGCGCGGAGAAGATCCGCAGGTTGTCCCGGTCACCATAGATCTCCACAAAGCTGTCAACGGCCTCACAGTAGCGTGCCCGCTGGGCCTCCAGCTGATCCTGACCATACAGGAGGATCAAAGACTGGTCAAGGCTGCCCTGGGCAATGGATTTTTTCAGAGATGCTGCATTCATGGCATCACGGATCCTTTCTCCCAACACGGGAATGATTTTTCTTTCATCATACTCCAAAATGCGGAACAATGCAACTTTAGAAGATAGCATCTTTATGGATTTATCTTGCATTTTTGATGGAAAGCTGATACTATAAGGGTAAAGGATTCCGAATCGGAGATCTCCCGGGACAGATCCGTGGATATGGATACGTTTTTGACAGAAGGGGGCGTGCAGCATGGAAAAGGATCCCTATAAGTTTTCGTACAAGACCAGCGGACAGGACAATCTTTCCCTGAGCGTGTACAACACCGGCTACCAGCGGTGCGAGCCGGGCTATACCTGGGGGCCGGCCACCCGGGATCATTATCTGCTGCATTTTGTCACCGAGGGCAAAGGCGTTCTGAAGGGCCCCTGCGGTACGCTGGAAATTCCCGCCGGCGGGCTCTTTTTTATCCGTCCCGGAGAGCTCTGCTGCTATGTTGCCGACGAGGAAACTCCCTGGGAGTATTACTGGGTGGGTTTTAATGGCACTGAGGCTCATCGGATGCTGGGCCTGA
>JAQXNQ010000321.1 GCA_029098085.1 Oscillospiraceae bacterium | reverse complement strand
GAAAAAGCCGGTGCCCAGGTACTTCCCTTTTTCATCGGTCACATCACAGAGGGCACCGTCTTCGCAGCCTTCGGCGGAGAGCACTTCCCCGTCGTAAACCCAGGGGTGGCCTCCCTCCAGCGAGCGTTCAGCTTTTTTTGTCACAGTGACAATGGGGTATCCACGTTGTTTCATGGTATTCCTTTCCTGCGGGCAGCCCCGCTTTATTCTTCTTTGGTCAGGGCGGCGTAGATTTCACTTTTGCGGAAGGGAGTCTGCGCGGAGATCTGCTTGGCGGCGTCGGTGGCCTTCAGGCCCTCCTCCATCAGCTGCTGCGCCGCTTCCACCGCTTCCTCAAAGGAAATTTCCGGCGGAGCGGGCGGCTCCGCGCCTTCGATGACCAGAACAAACTCGCCCTTGGGGGAATTTGCAGTGTAATAGGTCACTGCTTCTCCCAGCGTGGTGCGGCGAACCTCCTCGTGCACCTTGGTCAGCTCTCTGGCCAGGGCGATCCGCCGGTCGGGGCCGAAGGCGGCGCACATGTCGGTCAGGGTGGTCAGCAGCTTATGGGGCGCTTCATAGAAAATCAGGGTGTGGGGATCGTCCTTGACGGACTCCAGATGCAGACGGCGGTTGCGCTTGTTGGTGGACAGGAAGCCTTCAAAGGCAAACCGGGAGGTGGAAAGGCCGCTGAGGCAGAGGGCGGCGATGACCGCGCTGGGGCCGGGGACGATTTCGGTCCGGATGCCCTGTTCCGCCGCCAGCCGGACCAGATCCTCTCCGGGGTCGGAGATGCAGGGCATACCGGCGTCCGACACGATGGCGGCGTTTTCACCGTCCAGCAGCCGTCGGATAATTTCATTACCCCGATCCCGCAGATTGTGCTCATGGTAACTGATCAGCGGCTTTTTGATATCGAAATGGTTCAGCAGCTTCAGGGTCACCCGCGTGTCCTCGGCCGCTATGAAATCGACCTGCTGAAGGATTTCCATCGCGCGGGGAGAAAAATCGGAGAGGTTTCCAATGGGAGTACCTACAACATACAGGATTCCGCTCATGGGTTCACGTCCTTCCCGGCTTCGCAGCCGTATATTTGAGACAGCTCCCGGGAGGGACTGCCGTCGGGTTCGGTCATATACAGGGGTGGGAGCACCTCCAGCCCGGGGTGCGCGTCTTTCTTTCCTTCCGCCAGAAACAGCCAGGGCTTGCTCTGCGGGTTCTGCATCACCATGCGGAGCCGCTTAGGCTCCAATCGGTGGGTACGCATGGCGGTCAGCACATCGGTCATCCGTCCCGGACGCTGACAGAGACAAAGCCGTCCGCCGGTTTTCAGCAGCTGGAAGGCTGCAGCACAGACATCGTCCGTGGTGCAGCAGATCTCGTGGCGGGCGATCTGGTGAGCCTCCATGGCACTGAGAAAGCCGGTGCCGGCCGCTTCGTAGGGCGGATTGCAGGTGACCAGGTCAAAGCTGTCGAAGGGAAGCTTTCCCTTCAGCTGCTTCAGGTCGGAGCAAAGGGGATGGAGCACCCCTTCCAGCCGGGAAAGGGCGATGGATCCGGCAAACTGCTTAATCGCGTCCGGCTGGATATCCACCCCCCAGATGAGGGAGGGCCGGTATTTTTTATAAAGCAGCAGCGGGATGATGCCGCAGCCGGTTCCCAGATCCACCGCCCGGTCCTTATGACGGGCGCCGGCGAATCCGGCCAGCAGAAAGGCGTCGGTGCCGAAGCGGTGCGCCGGGGAAACCAGAACGGTCAGCCCGTTTCCCAGGCTTTCCTCCGTGAGGGAACAGTTCAAGGACACTCCTCCAGTCATAGACTGCATCAGTCTGACTGCATCAGTCTGACGATACCACTCTATTGTACCATAAGGCCGCGGACGTTGCAAGATTTGTTGTTTTGGGTTGCGGCAGGTTTCTGTCCCTGCGAAAAAAGCGGCAGGCGGGGTTGTTTCCGCAGAGGGAACCCTGAAAGCCGAAAACAGCCGGTTTTCCCACTGACGGAACAGACTGTTCATTTTTCAGCGCTTGTTTTCTCCACTCAAAAGGTATATAATAAACCTTGAAACTGTATAAGGAAAGGAAATGGTTCTGTATGACCAAAATTGATATTTTTTCCGGCTTTCTGGGAGCGGGAAAAACCACGCTGATCAAGAAGCTGATCAAGGAGGCCTATGCCGGTGAGAAGCTGGTCCTGATCGAGAATGAGTTCGGCGAAATCGGTATCGACGGCGGCTTTCTGCAGGAAGCCGGCATCCAGATCAACGAGATGAACTCCGGCTGCATCTGCTGCAGCCTGGTGGGCGACTTCGGCAAGGCTCTGCACAAGGTGCTGGAGGAGATGGCCCCCGACCGGATTCTGATCGAGCCCTCCGGCGTCGGCAAGCTGAGCGATGTGGTGCGGGCGGTGCAGAGCGCCGAGACCGCCGGTGCTTCTCTGGGGTGCCTGACTACCGTGGCCGATGCCACCAAGTGCAAGATGTATATGAAGAACTTCGGCGAGTTCTACAACAACCAGATCGAGCATGCCACTACCATCATCCTCAGCCGTACCGATCACATGAGCCAGGACAAGCTGGACGCCTGTGTGGCACTGATCCGGGAGAAGAATCCCGAGGCTGTACTGATTACCACGCCCTGGGATCAGCTGGACGGCAAGCAGATCCACGCCGCCATGGAGCGGGAGGATACGCTGGAAAGCGCCCTGAAGCGGCTGGCGGAGGAACAGGAAGAGGACACCTGCCCGGTTTGCGGCGGCCATCATGACCATGATCACGAATGTGACCACGATCATGAGCACGAGCATCATCGTGACCACGATCACGAATGCGACCACGACCATGACCACGAGCATCATCATGACCACGATCACGAATGCGACCACGATCATGAGCATGAGCATCACCATGACCACGATCACGAGTGCGATCACGAGCATGAGCACCACCATGACCACGATCACGAATGCGACCACGACCATGAGCATGAGCATCATCATGACCACGACCACGAGTGCGGCCACGACCATGAGCATCATCACCATCACGCTGATGAAGTCTTCACCAGCTGGGGCCAGGAAACCACCCGCAAATACACCCGCGAAGAGGTGGAGCAGGCGCTGGCTGCCCTGTCGGATGAGCAGCGCTTCGGCATGATTCTGCGGGCCAAGGGCATTCTGCCTGCGGAGGACGGCAGCTGGATTCATTTTGACTATGTGCCCGGCGAAAGCGATGTCCGCACCGGCCCCGCCAGTGTCATCGGACGGCTCTGCGTCATCGGTTCCAAGATCCATGAAGAGGAGCTGCGCGGCCTCTTCCATCTGGCTTAAGGAGGAGCATCCATGGCCACAGAAGTTCCTGTTTATCTGTTTACCGGTTTTCTGGAGGGCGGTAAGTCCACCCTGATTCAGGAAACCATGGAGGATCCCAAGTTCAACAGCGGCGAACGCACGCTGCTGCTGCTCTGCGAAGAGGGCGAGGTGGAGCTGGATCCCGCCGCTTTTGCCGACGGCGGCAAGGGCACCTTTGTGAAGGTTGTGGAGGATGAAGCTGATCTGAATCCCAAAACACTGGATCAGTGGCGCAAAGAGGTCAAAGCGGAGCGGGTGCTGGTGGAATACAACGGCATGTGGCAGCTGCAGAGCCTCTTTCAGAATCTTCCTGAAGGCTGGATCATCTATCAGGAGGTCCTGCTGGTGGACGGCTCCACCTTCCTGACCTATAACGCCAACATGCGCAGTCTGGTGGTGGATAAGCTGACCACCTGCGAGATGGTGGTGTTCAACCGCTGCATTCCGTCGGTGGACCGGATGATGCTGCATCAGATTGTCCGTGCCACCAGCCGCCGCACCGACATCATCTACGAGAATGACGGCGAGGTGGATTTTGACGACATCGAGGATCCCCTGCCCTTTGATCTGGACGCGCCGGTGGTGGAGATTGCCGACCGGGATTACGCCCTCTGGTATCGGGACGCGGCGGAGGATCCCCGCAAATACAGCGGCAAGACCGTGCGCTTCAAGGCCATGACCTGCCTGACCAACCGGCTGCCCAAGGATCAGTTTATTCCTGGGCGGTTCGTCATGACCTGCTGCGAGGCAGACACGACCTTTATGGGCTTCATCTGTAAATTCCCCGGCTGCCAGCAGCTGAAGCAGCGCAGCTGGATCACCGTGACCGCTACGGTCCGAGCCGCCAAGCATCCCCTTTACCGGGGCGAGCTGGGCCCGATCCTGACGGCAGTTTCGGTGGAACCGGCTCAGCCGGCGGAACAGGAGATCGCCACCTTCTATTAAAACCGTCACGGCCTTTCCGCCGCTGCGGAAAGGCTGTGTCTGGCCGGACTTTGCTTCTCTGAATCAGGGAGCGAAGCCCGGCCTTTTCCATATAGCAGCCGGAATCCAAACCTTTTGCCGGGTGCGCCGCATTTTATTTCGGAAAAATTTCGCAATTCCTTCTGATTCGACATTTTTCGACAAATTTCGCGAACCGCATCCCCTATACTGTGAGCAGGAGGTGTTTCATATGACGGCAGAGACTCTCAGAGAAGACAGAATTCAGGAGCTGCTTCAGCGGCTGGCCATTACGCGCAGCTATGCAGCGTATGAGCCCCTGAAGACCACCCTGCTGATGGTGATGGAGGATGAGAACCGGCTGCGGAGGATCACCGGACTGTATGTGCAGGTTGCGGCGCTGTATGGCACGACGCCGGAAGCGCTGCAGCGGAATTTCCGCACCCTGGCAGAGGTCTGCTGGCGGGAGGAACGGAGATCCCTCTGCCGGATGGCTCGGAGGGAACTGTCCGGCAGACCTCATCCTGGCGAACTCATCGAGCTTCTTTCCACCTGTCTGATTCGCTGGGAGCAGGAGCGGGCACTGTAAAAACGGACAGTTTGCGGCAAAATTCTTTTGCACAGATACATCTGTGCATCGGAAAAGGATTGCAAAACGGCGCCGGATGGAGTATAATGAGAAAAGCCTCCGAACCCCGCGGAGAATTCATATGGAAAAAAGGAGAACGAATATGTACGCAGATCTGATGGACTCCATAGGTTTTATTGCCCGGACGGATCCTGCCGTGGCGGAAGCCATGGGTCTGGAGCTGGGACGGCAGCGCCGCAATATTGAACTGATTGCCAGTGAGAATATCGTTTCCCCCGCCGTCATGGCTGCCATGGGCAGCATCCTGACCAACAAGTACGCCGAAGGGTATCCCGGAAAGCGCTACTACGGCGGCTGTGAGTATGTGGATGTGGTGGAGAATCTGGCCAGAGACCGCGCCAAACAGCTTTTCGGCGCGGAGCATGCCAATGTGCAGCCCCATTCCGGCGCGCAGGCCAATCTGGCGGTGTATTTTGCCCTGCTGCAGCCCGGCGACACCATTCTGGGCATGAATCTGGCCGAAGGCGGCCATCTGACCCACGGATCCCCGGTGAATATGTCCGGCAGCTATTACAACATCGTTCCCTACGGCGTGGACAGCGAGACCGGCCGGATTGACTATGACAAGCTGATGGAGCTGGCCATGACCCACAAACCCAGGCTCATTGTGGCCGGTGCTTCCGCCTATCCCCGTACCATTGATTTTGCCAGATTCCGGGAGGTGGCCGATGCCTGCGGCGCTTATCTGATGGTAGACATGGCCCACATCGCCGGACTGGTGGCGGCAGGCCTGCATCCCAATCCCGTTCCCTATGCCGATGTGGTCACCACTACGACCCATAAGACCCTGCGGGGCCCCCGGGGCGGCATGATCCTCTGCAGAGAAGAGCTGGCCAAAAAGATCGACAAGGCCATCTTCCCCGGCACCCAGGGCGGCCCGCTGATGCACGTCATCGCCGCCAAGGCGGTCTGCCTGGGCGAGGCACTGTCCCCCGCCTTCAAGGAATATCAGCAGCGGATCGTCGACAACGCGCAGGCGCTGGCTTCGGGACTGCTGAGCCGCGGCTTTGACCTGGTCAGCGGCGGCACCGACAACCACCTGATGCTGCTGGATCTGCGCAGCACCGGCATCACCGGCAAGGAGCTGGAGAAGAAGCTGGACGAGGTGTATATCACCGCCAACAAGAACGCCATTCCCAACGATCCCCAGAGCCCCTTCATCACCAGCGGCGTCCGGCTGGGCACCCCTGCCGTCACCACCCGGGGCATGGTTCCCGCCGACATGGACATCATCGCTCAGTGCATTCACCTGACCGCCACCGACTTCGAAGCATCGAAGGAAAAGGTGCGGACCATGGTGGAAGAGCTGTGCGCCAGATATCCGCTGTACGAATAAGTGAGCATGGAGAAAGCCCGGCCATTGCGGTCGGGCTTTTGTGCGGTATGTCTCATTCGGACGGCAGCTCTATCCAGTGATCCATCGCTTCCCGCCCCGGCTCCTCAAACAGCCGCTCCAGCTTCCGGCGCAGTCCTTCATCCACAAAATAGTCGTGCCTTTTTCCGGCCTGTACGGCGGCGTTTTGCTTTGCGATGTTCTTTTCCCAGACCTGCGGCGTCACGGCCATGTAGTACCATTCGGCCGGGATGCTCTGCCGGGCGAAAAACTCCCGGACGGTGCACCGCTCCGCTGTCGTCCAGAATCCCCAGTCCAGAATGACATCGGTGCCTGCTTGTATAATTTCAACGGATTTTTCCAAAAGGTATTTCTGAATGGAAGCGGTCATTTCATCGTGCTGCTCGCCCAGATCATTGCGAAAAAGCTGCCAGGTGATTTCATCGCAGGAAAGCAGCACCGCGCGGGTGCGTTCCTTCAGCTTGGCGGCAAAGGTGGTCTTTCCGGAACAGATTTTTCCGCAGAGCAGATGTGCCTTCTCCATTTCAGATCTCCAGCCCCGGCCCGATGTCGTTGAGCAGTACGCCGCTGATGCCCATCTCCTTCCAGCCCCTCAGAATCTCCGGGCTGGAGTGAGCAAAGCCCAGCTCCGGGTTGTTGGCCATGACCCAGACCTCTCTGCCGGCATCCAGAATCTGCTTTATCCGGATT
>JAQXNQ010000320.1 GCA_029098085.1 Oscillospiraceae bacterium | reverse complement strand
AGCGGCCGCTGTTGATGGTGATGGTCACCGTGTCGAAGAACACGCCCGCAGAGAGCTGCACGGTCGCGCCGCTTTCTGCCCGCACCGTGCCGCCGTTCAGGGTCAGGCCGCCGCTGTGTATCGAAATGCCGCTGGCCGTGTTGGTCGGCGTGCGGCTGCCGTTTTTGGCGGTGAGGGAGCCGGTCTTGCCGATGGTCAGGTCACCGACGATGTACATCCCGTAGGCATCGTAACCGGTGCTGCTTGTGGCCCGGACGGAGCCGGTGATCTCCAGGCTGCCTACGGTGTAAATGCCGGCGCTCATGGGATAGGTGTGCGATCGGGTGGGAGCGTCTCCGCCCGCGGCGGTCAGCTGGCCGCCGATTCTGCTTTCACCGCAGATGTACAGGCCGTAGCTGCCGGAGTCCAGCGGATTGGCGGCGGAGCTGCCGCTCGCAGCTGTGATGGTGCCGGAGGGGAAGTCGAAGCTGGACAGGGCCCGGATGGCGGTGCATTTGCTGCCGTCTCCGGTGGTGACCGACAGGGAGCCGCCCCTGACCGTCAGATTGCCGCCGCTGCAGAGGCCGCCGTGATAGCCCGCGCCGGTGACCCTGGCGGTGTTCAGGGTCAGCCGGACGCCGTCCAGGGTGATGTCCTGCCCCAGACCGCTGCGGATGCCGTAGACATCCTGCCCGCCGGCATTGCCGCTGCCGGTGATCTTCAGGCTGCCGCCCCGGATCACCAGACCGGCCTTTTCCGCCGCCAGCGCCGAGAGGACGCCCTGTCCGTAGACCGGCGACAGAGTGACGCTGCCCTTCAGCTGCACCGTGACCGTGCCGGTGACGGTTTCCTCAAACTGAATCGAGCCGAGCCGCGCCCCGGAGGACAGGGTCAGGAGCTTTTTGCCGGGCTCCCACTGGTACCCCTTGCCGGACTGAGGAGTCTGCCCCAGCAGAAGGCCGCCGGTGTTGCAGGGCAGCGGCGGCTTCTCCGTCCGGACAGGGGGCTGCTCCAGCCGCTTGCCGGCGGCGTCAAAGGTCCAGTCCCGGCCATCGATCCGGCGGGTTTCGGTGATCCGCTGGTCGGCCTCATAGAAATACCAGCTGCCGTTTTCCTTGACCCAGCCGTATTTGGGGACGCCGGGCCGGCCCGTGTAGTAGGAGCTGACCGAATCCACCAGCTGGTGGGTCACGGTGTAGTAGTCGCCGTTTCTGGTGGGGAAAGCCTTCTGCGCGGCCGTGTTCTTTTTGCTGCAGATCAAACGAAGGCTGCAGTATCGGCCATACTGATTGTTGGACGGGTCGATGGAGGTGACGCTGTCCGGCAGCACCAGCACCGACGGAAAGCCCAGCGCATCCTTTCCGATGGTGGTGACGCCCTGAGGCACCACCAGCTTTTCCCGTTTGGTGAAGGCGTTATCGCCCAGCACCTTCAGGTTTTGATGGTAGACGCCGCTCTGGTTGTCCCGGGGACAGCGGATCAGGGTACTGCCGTCTTTGGAATAGAGCATGCCGCAGTAGGACAGATAGCGGGGGTTTTTGCCGCTGACATAATAGGCCGTCGTGGCGACCGGACAGGCCTTGCTCAGGTCGGCCGTGCTGCCGAGGGTGACCGTTTCACAGGCGGCGCTTTGCACAAAGGCGGCGCTGACGGTGGTGACGCCGTCCTCAATGATCACATGGCGGAAGAGCTCCAGGCTGCCGAAAAAGGTCCAGGGGGCGTTCTCCTCCGGCATGGGGCCGCTGCCGCTGATGGTCAGGGAGGAGGTGGTCTGATCCAGCCGCCAGGTGAGGCTTCCCCAGCTGCCGGTGAAGACGGAGAACCGGTCCCGGATCCGGTAGGGAGAAAGACCATTATCTTTGCGTCCATCGGTGAAATTCAGGCTGACCGTGTCGCAGACGGCGCCGACCTCACGCCAGAACTCGCTGTCGGTGTAATCCATATCCCAGTGGTGCATCCCGCCGCTGCCGGACAGGTACAGGGTGCGATCCTGCACCGACCAGCTCCAGCCGGGACTGATCTTGCCGCCTGCGGAAGCCGCGGCAGGGGTGCCGGTCAGCCCCAGGGCGCAGACCGCCGAAAGAGCCAGCGACAGGATCCGTTTGAATGTTTTTTTCATCATGTTCACTCCTTTTGTCCTGCTGCAGACAGGACTTCACAGTGTATACACACCAGAACAGGAAAAAGCTGCGGAAAACAAAGAACAAGAAAAATTTTTCCTATTTTGCAGAAATAAAGCCAACCCGCAGCGGCATACTGCGGGCTGGCTTTGATTCCGGAACCGGAATCTCAGATCGAATAGGGATGCTTGACCTCGGGCTCCCGATGGATCCACTTGCCGTTGGTGAAGTCGGGGAAGGGAACCGGCTGACCACCCAGTGCGATGGAGTCCTCCGACAGGACGGTGATGGCCATCCAGGCGGCGGAGTCGTACACATCGATGGGGAAGGGCACGTTGTTCAGGACACAGTAGGCAAAGGCCTCCATTTCAAGGCCGTCCATGCCGCCGTGACCGCCGGTGACGCCGCTCTCCTGGAACTGCTTCCACATGGGATGCTCATACTTCTCCAGATAGGGGGTGATGTCCTCCCACTTGTCCTCGGGGCTGACGCCTTCGATGTAGATGGAGTTGTTGATCTCCATGCAGATGCCCTTGGTGCCGTGCACCACATTGCCGCGGCAGTAGGGGCGGGGCAGCATGGTGTCATGGGCCAGCATGATGGTTTCGCCGTTGGCGCAGCGGATCAGGGTGGTCACATAGTCAGCGCAGTTGAAGGCAGGCTTGCCGTCGCCGTAGCTTCTTCCGGCCAGAGTATTCAGAGCCGAGGCTCTGGAGGCGGTGGAGGTCAGGGAGATGAACCGGTTGCCCCGGTTGATGTCCAGATATTTGGAGATCGGGCCGATCTCGTGGGTGGGGTACAGCTCGCCGTTGCGGCAGAGGTTGTGGAAGGAGCGCTGGTGATAGTCCTCCGCTTCCAGACCGTTCACAAAGCCCTTGCCCAGGAAGTGCTGATAGCCGCCCTCGCAGTGGGATACGTCGCCGAACAGGCCCTGACGGATCATGTTCAGCACGGCCAGCTCGAACCGGCCGAAGCAGCAGTTCTCCATCATGAAGCAGGGGGTCTTGGTGCGCTCGTAGGTCTTGACCAGATCCCAGCACTGGTCGATGGAGGAAGCGCCGCCCACCTCAAACGCGCAGGGAATGCCGGCATTCATGCACTCGATGGCCAGCTCAATGTGTTCGTTCCAGCAGGTAGCGATCAGGATGGCGTCGATCTTGGACTTGTCCAGCAGGTCATGATAGTCGGTGGTGCACCAGGGGGTAAAGGGGTACTCCTTCTCCTTCAGCAGCTCAAGGGTTTTGTCCATCTTTTCAGGGACAAGGTCGCAGAGCGCGGCAATCTCGATGGTCTTGACCGGTGCGATGGCCTCTGCGATCAGGCCGCGTCCGCGTCCGGAGGTGCCGATGATGCCAAGGCGCATTCTTTTCTCTTCCATGAAGCATATCACCTTTCGTT
>JAQXNQ010000319.1 GCA_029098085.1 Oscillospiraceae bacterium | reverse complement strand
GGCACTGCAGCACGGCGGCGCGGGCCAGCACCTCCAGCACATCCAGATAGCCGGGGCCGATGGGATAGTCCCGTTTGATGAGGGACAGCTCGGTGCAGCCCAGAATCAGCATTTCGCAGTCCTCCGCCCGCAAAGCGTCGGAAACGGCGGTGAACTGCTCCATCTCGGGCGGGAGACCGGCCTTGACGTTGTCGTAAATCAGGTGCATGACCTGCTGCTGACCTGCTTCGTCGGGGATGGCCCAGCCGATGCCGGCCTTGTCCAGTGCCTTCTGGAACAGACCGGTCCGGATGGTGCCGGAGGTGGCCAGAATACCGGCCTTGCGGACGCCTGCCGCCTGCAGGCAGCGCACCGTTTCCTCCACGGCGTTGAGCCAGGGAATCCGAACCGATGCCGCCAGCTCCTCATAAAAGCAGTGGGAGGTGACACAGGGCACGGCGATGCAGCAGGCTCCCAGCTCCTCCAGCTTTCTGGCCGCTCCGGTCAGGTAGGGCACCGGGCTTTCCTTGGAAGGATCCAGCACAGGGGCGGTGCGGTCGGGGATATAGGGCAGGTTGAAGGTGATGGAGGGGAGATGATCCTGATCCCGCCGGACATCGGTCATCTTCACCACCAGCTCAAGGAAATAGGCGGTGGCCATGGGGCCCAGGCCGCCGATGATGCCTAATTGTTTCATTCAGTGGAGTCCTTTGTTTCCGTAGTATTTTCTGTACTTCTTGAAGTAGTTCAGCTGATTCTTCAGATAATAGATCCAGCGCTTGAGGCTCATGTCCGGCTCATAGTGGAAGGTGTGGACATAGTGCTTGTCGGCGATCAGCTGGCGGGCCTCCTCCTTCAGATCCTCATCCTTCACATACTTGAAGATGATGGACTTGGGGATGACGCTCCAGAGGGCGGAGTCGGTGGCGATGACGCAGCCCATGGGCTGACTAAGCAGCACGTCGTTGACCAGGAAGGTGGCCAGGTTGTAGCCCTCGGCGGTGACGAAGAAGCTGCTGCGGCCCTGCCGGAGGTTCATCTCGAACAGCTTGTACTTGCCGTCCCGGGGGTCGTACTTCATGTCGAAGTTGGCGAAGCCCACATAGCCGATGCCCTCCAGAAAGCTCTTCATCTGACGGGCCAGGGCGGGGTCATTGTCGCCGATGATGGCGGCGTAGCTGCCGATGCCCTCGGGGGAGTGCTCCTCCAGCAGCGGATGGCCCAGGGCGATGAGCTTGACCTTCTTGTCCTTGCCGCAGAAGCAGTTCATGACCCGCATGCCGCTGTCGTCGCCGGGGATGAACTCCTGAATGATCAGGTGATCCTGATAGGTGGAGCCGTAGATGGCCTCGGTGATGGCGTCGAACTCGGCCTGATCGTTTGCCACGAAGACCTTTTTCTTGTAGGGGAAATGGCAGTTCCAGTAGGCCACCGAGTTGGAGGGCTTGATGACCACCGGGAAGTCAAAGGGGGGCACGAAGCCCTTGTAGCTGTCCGCCGAGATGGTGGTGGTCTTGGGGAAGGCGAAGCCGTGCTCGGTGCAGACCTGATAGAAACTCTCCTTGATGGACAGCTTCATCAGCAGCTCCTCGCTGATGCACTCGAATTTGTAGTAGGGGCGGAGGGCTTCCTGGTTGCGGACCAGCAGCTTGATGTAGTTGTCGCCGCAAGGCACCAGCAGCAGGGTTTTGTCGGGATACCGGCCGGCGAAGTCAACGAGGGTTTTGACGAAGACCTCGTCGTCCTCCAGATTGGGCTCCTCCACCAGCACCTTGACGATTTTGCTGTCCATGGTGGCGCCCAGCTTCTTTTTGGCAATGGCCACTGACTGGATGTCATAGGCCTCGTGGAAGGAACGGGCCATCCCGTATACGTTCATATCGCTGCCCAGCAGGACGGGCAGGAAAAAGAGGGAATTCATACGCTGCACAAACCTTTCCTGTGTGTTTGTGTGTCCCCTTGTTTCATTGGCACACTTATATTTTATTATACTATCCGCTGCGGAAAAAAACAAGATTTCCGGCGGAAAAAGAAGAGAGATTTCTGTAGAAGTCTGCTCCTCCATGTATTGTTCATGCGGCAGGGATTCACTCACCTGCAAAAAAGGCAGGCCGCTCCGGTCGGGAGTCGTTCTTGCAGCTTTCCGCGCAGCGGAAAGCCGGACGCAGAGAGGATTCGCCCACGCGCAAGAAGGACGTCCGCCATGCGCCGGAAAAACCTGACGGCTGTTTGCTGCTTTATTGCGCTGGCGGCCCGGCCGCTCCGGCCGGGAGTCGTTCTTGCAGCTTTCCGCGCAGCGGAAAGCGTTGACAGAACCGGGGAGAGGGTGATAAACTGAAAAGCAGAATATCAAAGGAGGTCTTTCCATGCTGGACAAGGAGGGCTTTGACCTGTGGGCCGGTGGCTATGACCGGGCGGTGGGCCTCAGCGACGAGGACGGCAGCTATCCCTTCGCCGGATATCGGCAGGTGCTGGGACGGATCTATGACGCCGTCCGGCGGCTGGAAGGAAAACGGGTGCTGGATCTGGGATGCGGCACCGGTACGTTGGCTGGAAAACTGTACCGGGATGGTTATGCGGTGACCGCTGTGGATTTTTCGGGGGAGATGCTGCGCCGGGCGGCGGAGAAGATGCCCTCTGCCCGGCTGGTGCAGGCGGATTTCTCCGACGGACTGCCGGAGGAGCTGGACGGGGAGCGGTTTGACGCCATTGTCTGCACCTACGCCATTCACCACCTGACCGATGAGCAGAAGCTGCGGCTGCTGACTTCACTGCAGAAGCGGCTGACCCCCGGCGGAGCGGTTTTTATCGGGGATGTGGCCTTCCCCACCCGCCGGGAGCTGCTTCGCTGCCGGGAGCAAAGCGGCGAAGCATGGGACGACGAGGAGCTCTATCTGGTGGCGGAGGAGCTGCTGCCCCGGCTGCCGGGAGCGGCCTTTGAGCCGGTTTCCCACTGCGCCGGGATTCTGACCCTGCCCGCTCTGGAGAAAGGAGGAGACGCATGACACTGCTGTGGAAGGTGCTGCTCGGATATTTGGCGGTCATGAACCTCATCGCCTTTGCGGTCTGCGGCATCGACAAGAAAAAAGCCCGCCGGGGTGTCTGGCGGATCCCGGAAAAGACGCTGTTTCTGCTCTCGGGTCTGGGCGGCTGCTATGGCTTTCTGCTGGGGATGCTGGTGTTTCACCACAAGACCCGCCACTGGTCCTTCCGGATTCTGATCCCGCTCTTTTGTCTGCTGTGGACGGCGGGGATTTTTTTAGTGAATAGGTAATAGTGAAGAGTGAAGAGTTATGGTGAATCGGGGCTGCGCCCTTTGAATGTTGACAAAGTCTGAAAGGCTGCTCTGTTGTGTGAAAAAATGTCGGCAAAATGCGAATTTGAAAAGAGAATGTGTGTATGATGAATCAGAAGCTTATCATTCGCCCGGAAGAGCACAGGGATTACAAGAGCATTGTTTCGCTGATTCTGCGGTCGTTCCAGGAAGGAACGGACTATTCCGACGGAACGGACATTATTGCACTGGTGGAGGAAATCCGGGATTCAAAGTACTATATTCCGGAGCTTTCCTTTGTTGCAGAGCTGGACGGGAAGGTGGTTGGACATTTCCTGTTTTCAAGATTCCCGCTGTCGCCCACCAAGGAAGGCGGACATCAGGATGAGACCGACTCCGGGATTGTCATGCTGGCGCCCGTGTCGGTTCATGCGGATTATTTCCGTCAGGGCATCGGGACGGCGATGCTGACCATGGGCATTGAGAAGGTAAGGGAGCGGGGCTATAGGGGAATCACCGTGGAGGGCAACTATAAATTCTATAATCGCCTTGGATTCCGCACCTCGTCCGAGTTCGGCATTTATCCCACCAGCGGATACCCGATGCAGGAGCCCCGGTGCATGATGTGTCAGGAGACGCACAAGGGATCGCTGGACGGTGTACACGGCTATATCGTTTATCACATGTATTTCAACGCGTAAGGAAAAAACACCGCTGATACCGGATATGAGAAAATCCTCCGCATGGCTGAAGCCGTACGGAGGATTTCCTGTTTTACAGACACTGTTCTGTTCGGCAGGGCGTTTTTTACTTATCCAGCATCGACTGGGCTGCCAGCAGCACGCCCAGCTTGCCGGTGCCCCAGGTCAGACCGCCCTGCAGCCAGACGGCGTAGGGCTCCCGGAGGGGGCCGTCGGCGGACAGCTCGATGGAGGCGCCCATGGTGAAGGCGCCCGCCGCCATGATGACCGGGTCGCCGTAGCCGGGCATGGCCCAGGGCTCGGGGGTCACATAGGCGTCGATGGGGGAGCCCTTCTGGATACCGGCGCAGAAGGCGCAGAGATTCTCGGGGGTTCCCAGGGCGATGGAGGTGATGATGTCGGCGCGGGGGGCGTCGTAGCGGGGGGTGGCTTCATATCCCAGCTCCTCAAAGAGGGCGGAGGCGAAGATGGCGGTCTTGACCGCCGAAGCCGTCACCGACGGGGCGAAGAACAACCCCTGATACAGGCTCCGGTTCTGGTCGAGGGAGGGACCCGCTTCCCGTCCGATGCCGGGAGAGGTCAGGCGGCAGCCGCATTTCTCCACCAGATCATGGCGTCCGGCGATGTAGCCGCCGGTCTGGGCGATGCCGCCGCCGGCGTTTTTGATCAGCGAGCCGACGATCAGGTCAGCGCCCACGGCGGTGGGCTCCCGCTTTTCCACAAACTCGCCGTAGCAGTTGTCCACAAAGATGATGGTGTCGGGGCTGACCTCTCGGATGGCGGCGGCGATTTCGCCGATTTTATCCACGGTCAGGGAGGGACGGGTGGCGTAGCCCCGGGAACGCTGGATGTGGGCCAGCTTCGCGCCCTTGACCGCCTCCTTGATGGCGGGAAGGTCGGGCTGGCCGTCGGGGGTCAGATCCACCTGTTTATAGCGGATGCCGAACTCCTTCAGGGAGCCGTTTCCCTCGCCCCGGATGCCGATGACCTCCTCCAGCGTGTCATAGGG
>JAQXNQ010000318.1 GCA_029098085.1 Oscillospiraceae bacterium | reverse complement strand
TTTCAGAAGAAGCAGGAAATCCTCAAGGATCCCCACTGCGGGGCCTTCGCCCTGATCCGCACCTGCAGCTATTTCATCGCCTATCTGGCCCTCTGCGGCGGTGTGGACACCAGCACCCGGGCGCTGATCGTCATGGGACTGGGCTTCATGCTGGAACGGAGTCTGTCGGGGCTGGCCATCGCCTCCTTCCCCATGGCGAAGAACACCGGTCTGGCTCACACCTTCGCCTCCGCCGCCGACAAGAAGCGGGTACGGATCGTCCTGCTCATTCTGTCGGTGCTGCTGTCGCTGGGCATGGCGGCTGCTTATCCCTTCGCGGGCAGTCTGGCGGCTTCGGCAGCCTGGCTGGTGCTGCTCCGGTACTACCATGTGGCGAAAAAACAGTTTGGCGGCACCTCCGGCGACCTGGCCGGATGGTTTCTGCAGAAGGCTGAAATCTGGATGCTGGCGGTGCTGACGGCCTGCCAGATGATTGGGAGGGTTTTGCTGTGATCCTGATTACAGGGCCGCTTTTCAGCGGCAAACGGGACTACGCCATGAAGCTGCTGGGCTGCGGCGAAGAAGAGCTGGCCCGGCGGGCCGTCTGGGATGTGCAGGAGCTGGCCGAAGGCTGTGACGATCTCACCGCCCTGGCCGACCGGCTGGCACAGAAAGAAGTCGTCATCATCACCGAGGTGGGCGGCGGCGTGGTTCCCATCGATCCCCGCGAGCGGGCCGCCCGGGAGGCGGCGGGACGGCTCTCCTGCCTGCTGGCCAAAAGAGCGGACAAGGTCATCCGGGTCTTCTGCGGAATTCCCATGCTGCTGAAAGGATGCGAAAGATGAAGATTTACCTGCTGCGCCACGGCGAAACCGAATGGAACGTGGTCAAACGCTATCAGGGCACCAAGGACATCCCCCTGTCGGACAAGGGCAGGGCGGAGCTGAGAAGGGCCGATTTTTCACCCGAGACGGTCTATGTCTCTCCCCTCTCCCGGGCGACCGAGAGCGCCAAAATCCTGTTCCCGGAGGCAAGTCTGATCCCGGTGCAGGATTTCCGGGAGATGTGCTTCGGCGTCTTCGAGGGACGCAACTACATCGAGATGGAGCGGGATCCCGACTATCTGGCCTGGGTGGGCGACAACTGCACCGGCCGCTGCCCCGGCGGCGAAACCCGTGCCGAGTTTTCCGACCGCACCTGCAAGGCCTTTGAGGCGCTGGTGGATCAGTGTCTGGAGCGGGGGGACGAAATCCTCGCCATTGTCGCCCACGGCGGCACCCAGATGGCCGTCATGGAGCGGTTTGGCCGCCCCAGACGGGACTACTACACCTGGTGCGCCGGAAATGGCTCCGGCTTTGTCCTCAGCGCCGACTGCTGGAAGACCGAGCGGATGCTGGATCTGGTGGACGAGGTCCGGTATATTAACCCAGGTAAAGAGTAAACACACACTGAACCCGCTTTCCCGAATTTTGTGCTGAAAGGAATCCTTCCTATGGAAATTCTGCTGGCTGCCCTCTGCGGCTTTGCTCTGGATCTGCTGCTGGCCGATCCGCCCCAGATCCCCCACCCCGTGGTCATCATGGGAAAATGTATCTCGCTGCTGGAAAAGCTGCTGCGCCGTCTCTTCCCCAAAACCGACCGGGGAGCGTTCGCGGCGGGCGTGGTGCTGGCGGCTTTGCTGCCGCTGGGCACCCTTGCGGTGACCCTCACTGCCCTCTGGCTCTGCGGACTGGTGCATCCGGCCCTGCGGTTTGCAGTGGAGTGCATCTGGTGCTGGCAGGCGCTGGCCATGAAGGGGCTGCGGGACGAGAGCCGGAATGTCTATCACAAGCTCACCACCGACACCCTGGACAGCGCCCGCAAGGCCGTCTCCCGCATTGTGGGACGGGACACCGAAGCCCTTTCCGCCGAGGGCGTGACCAAAGCGGCGGTGGAGACGGTGGCTGAGAACTTCTCGGACGGCGTGGCAGCCCCCATGATCTACATGCTCATCGGCGGCGCGCCCCTGGCCCTCTGCTACAAATCCATCAACACCATGGACAGCATGGTGGGCTACAAAAACGACCGATACCTCTATTTCGGGCGGGCGGCGGCCAAGCTGGACGATGCGGCCAACTACCTGCCCTCCCGGCTGGCGGCGCTGATTCTGGCGGCAGCGGCCGGGCTCACCGGGCAAAATGCCCGGGAGGGTCTGCGGATCTGGAAGCGGGACCGGCGCAACCACGCGAGCCCCAACTCCGCTCAGACCGAAGCAGTCATGGCAGGGGCCCTGGGGGTGCAGCTGGCGGGGCCGGCCACCTATTTCGGCAAGCGGTATGAAAAGCCCACCATCGGCGACCCGAACCGCCCGGTGGAGCCGGAGGACATTCTGCGAGCCAATCGAATGTTGTACGCAGCAGGAACGCTTTGTATGCTGCTCTGCGGCGTAATCCGGCTGGCGGCGGTGCTGCTTTTCTGAGCCATCCATGAAGAAAGGACGATCTGAAT
>JAQXNQ010000317.1 GCA_029098085.1 Oscillospiraceae bacterium | reverse complement strand
AACAATGCGTTCGCAGGGTTTTTGCCATCTTGCTTTAAGCGCACAACTTATCTTAACGTCAACCCCGTGCACGCCGCAAGACGCATGCACGGGGTTTGCCATTTTACGGACTCTGTCCGTTCTGCACAGAACAGGAAATATCCAAAAGCCAGCTTACAGCAGAATGACGCCCCGCTCCGCGCAGGCCTCCACCATGCCCTCGTCCCAGAGAGAGGACTGCACCTCGCCGATATGAGCCTTATGCAGCAGCACCATGCAAAGCCGTGACTGGCCGATACCGCCGCCGATGGTCAGGGGCAGCTCCCCATGGAGCAGCATCTGATGATAGGGCAGCTTTTCCCGCTCGGTGCAGCCGGCCAGCTCCAGCTGACGGCGGAGAGACGCTCCGTCCACCCGGATGCCCATGGAGGACAGCTCCACCGCCCGCTCCAGCACCGGATACCAGACCAGAATATCGCCGTTGAGGCTCCAGTCATCATAGTCAGGCGCGCGGCCGTCGTGGGGCTTTCCATCGGACAGAGCGCCGCCGATGCCCATGATAAAGACAGTACCGAACTCTCTGGCGGCGGCATTCTCCCGCTCCTTGGGTGTTTTACCGGGATAGCGCTGCAGCAGCTCCTCCGCCGTCAGGAAGGTGACCTTCTCCGAAATAAAGGGCTCAATCTCGGGGTTGGCCCGGTGCAGGGCCTCCTCGGTCTCCTTCAGAGCCCGCATGATGCGGCGCACCGTGTGGCGCAGGGTCTCCTCGGTGCGGGTTTCCCGGGTAATGATCTTTTCCCAGTCCCACTGATCCACATAGACCGAATGAAGGTTATCCAGCTCCTCATCCCGGCGGATGGCGTTCATATCGGTGTACAGGCCGGTGTTGGGGCCGAAGCCGTACCGCCGCAGAGCCACCCGCTTCCACTTGGCCAGCGAGTGGACAATCTCCACCTCCTCGCCGATATCGGCGATGTCAAAGGAAACGGGGCGCTCGACACCGTTCAGATTGTCGTTGATGCCGCTGCTCCTGCGGACGAAAAGCGGCGCGGAAACGCGGGTCAGATGCAGTTTCTGGGCCAGCTCCCGCTCAAAGGTATCCTTGACCAGCTTGATGGCGATCTCGGTCTGCATAATATCCAGCAGAGGGCGGTAATGCTCCGGCAGCTGGGTGGTTGACATGGACATGATTCAGTTCCCCCTTCCCCTTTCGGGGCAGTTTTTATTGCACTGCTTCATATTGTACCACGAAGCGGCAGGGATGGCAAGAAAAAACGGGCAGCTCGGTCAAAAGAGCTGCCCGTCTGCATATTCACAGTTTTTTACCACCAATTAACCTCCACCTCTGGCTGCTCCTCTTCGCCCACAGCAAGATCCTCTCTGGCGGAGACAGACAGCTTCAGCAGCTTGCCCTCCCGGCAACCCGTGCCCACAGCGGAAACAGGATCGCAGGAAATGGTGGTGGATAGCCGGTCTTCGGTATTCTCCTCCAGAAAAGTGCTGCTGCCCATGACCCGGTAAAAGGCCTCCTGCTCCTGAAACAGATCGGTATAAACCTCGGGGAAGGCCTGCTCCAGCTCGCTGCAGAGAGCCTGCAGCTTTTCCTTATAGGCATCCTTCGCCCCGTCGTCGGGCAGGAACGTGGTAAACCACAGATCGGTCAGCGCAGTCTCCAGCACCCCGGCGCTTTCCAGCCGGTCATAGGCGTACCGGTACTGCAGCGTCAGCACGGCACCGGTCTCCAGATCCTCCAGATAGACGGGAAAACTCAGCTGCAGCCCGTAAAGGGATTTGGACTGGGGATACCCCTCCACCCCCTCCTGCGGCTCCGCATAACGGAGCTGGCGAACGGCATAGGCGTTGGGCTGCAGGTCAAAGAGGGCCCGGGCGTCCTCCGCCGATGAAAACCAGGGCAGGGAGGAAAGCTCCATCCGCTCATTGGCCAGCTCCTCCGACAGCTTCAGGGACGGAAGAGAAGCGTCCGTGCCGGAGCTCTTTTCCGCTCCGCAGCCGGTCACAAGACCGGTCAGCAGCAAAGCGGCCATCAAAAAAGCGCATCGTTTCATCAAAATCCTCCTTTCAAGTCGTGAAATACTTCACAATTTTATTGTAGCATTTTATGTAAAAAAACAAAGATGTATTCTGCACAATCCTGCCTCCGGATTTCCGGCATTTCGCCGGTTCTGTCGAGGAAGAGACAAAAGTCCGCCGCTCCCCTTCCGGAAAGCGGCGGATTTCATTGCGAGTGAAAACTCAGTCATCACTTCTCTGGGCCATATAGAGCTTGTAGTAGTCGCCCTTTCTGGCCAGCAGCTCCTCGTGGGTGCCGCATTCGGTGATGCCCTTGTTGGAGATGTACATGATCTTGTCGCAGTTTTTGATGGTGGAAAGGCGGTGAGCGATGATGAAGGAGGTGCGCCCCTTCATCAGCTCATCCAGCGCCGTCTGGAGCTGGCGCTCGGTTTTGGCATCGATGGAGGAGGTAGCCTCGTCCAGAATCAGGATCTTGGGATCGGCCAGCAGGGTCCGGGCGAAGGCGATCAGCTGCTTCTGCCCCTGAGACAGGCGGCTGCCCCGCTCGTTGACCTGGGTCTCATAGCCCTGAGGCATTTCCATGATGAATTCATCAGCGCAGACGGTGCGGCAGGCGGCCCGCACCTCCTCCTCGGTGGCGTCCAGTCTGGCATAGCGGATATTCTCCATGATGCTGCCGGAGAAGATGAAGCTGTCCTGCAGCATGATGCCCATCTGGGAGCGGAGGGAGTGGAGAGTGACCTTCGAAATGTCATGGCCGTCGATCAGCACCCGGCCGCCGGTAAGGTTGTAGAACCGGGAGATCAGGTTGACCACCGTGGTCTTGCCGGCGCCGGTGGGACCCACCAGGGCGATGCTCTGACCAGGCTTCACGTCAAAGGAAAGGTTCTCCAGAATGTTGGTGCCGGGCACATAGGCAAAGGTCACATCGTCGAAGGTGACCTGCCCCTCGATGGGGGGCAGCTCCTCAGCGTCCTCGCAGTCTTTAACCGTCACAGGCTCATCCATCATCTCAAAGATGCGCTCCAGGTAGGCGATGGCGTTGATGAAGCCGTTGTAGAGGTTGGACAGGTTCAGAAGGGGCTGCCAGAACCGGCCCGCATAATCGGAAATGGCGACGATGGTACCGAAGGGAACGGTGGGATTCACCAGCAGAATGCCTACCAGATAC
>JAQXNQ010000316.1 GCA_029098085.1 Oscillospiraceae bacterium | reverse complement strand
TGCTTCGCTGCCGGGAGGCACCGCCGCGCTGATTTCGATGTAGGAGCGCGATTCCTCGCTGCTCTCCGGTCCGGAGGAGACCGCCGGCTCGGAAGAAACCGCCGGTTCGTGGGAGGCTTCGCTCTCCGGCTGCGAGGACGGTTCAGAGGAAATCTCCGGGGAATCCGGCGGCTCCGAAGAACTCACCATCGGGGCTGAGGAAGCGTCTGACGGCTTTTCTCCCGCCCCGGGAGGGAAGAAAAAGAGCAGGCAGGCCGCTGCTGCCAGGATCAGCAGCAGTATGAGGATCAGGCGCATGCGGCGCTTTCGGCTCCGCCCACGCCTGGAAAAAGATGCGGGGTTTCTGTAAGGCATAATGCTTCTCCTTTTGAGACTGTTGCGGCACCTGCCCGGCGGCAGATGTCAACCATTCTATTATAATCAATTCAGGGACAAAAAACAAGCTTGATTTCGCAGCCGGAAGAGAAAATTTGCATTTTATTCCGGAATCTGATATACTGGGGAAAACCTGCGGCGGAGCGCTCCGCTTTTTCGCCGCACAGGCATCATTTTTATGGAAAGGAAAGTATCATGATCCGCACCTTTCATCCCGAAGACCGGGAAACCTTCGTCCGGATGGCGGACGAATTCTACCACTCCTCTGCTGTGCTGCACGCTGTTCCGAGGGAGCATTTTGAAAAGACCTTCGATCAGCTGATGGACGGCACCCCCTACCTGATCGGCCTGATGCTGGTCAAAGACGGCCGGGACGCCGGATACGCCCTGCTCCAGATGACCTGGTCCAACGAGGCCGGCGGTCTCTGCTGCTGGGTGGATGAGCTGTATGTCCGGCCGGAATTTCAGGGACAGGGGCTGGGCCGTGAGCTGTTTGCCTACGCCGAGCGGGAGCTGCCGGAGGTCAGGCGGTTCCGGCTGGAGGTCACCGATGTCAACGAGGGCGCCGTCCGGCTGTACCGTCGGCTGGGCTACCGGGACATGGATTATCTGCAGATGATCAAGGGAGAATAAAACAGATTGTCATTTTGACAGCACTGTCTGCCGCGGGCCATGGGTCTGCGGCTCTTTCTGTTTATCACAGCAGTGGCAGGGCCGCCCAAAGTCGGCGCACTCATTCCCCTCCTTCTGAATATGATGAAGCAAAAGCTGAAAACGGAGGGGGTTTCTATGAAAAATACGCCGATGGCGGAGTTTTTTCTCTCATCTGTCACGCCGGAGGGAGAGCGGACGCTGCGGGAGCCGCTGACCATATCCGACCCGGACGACCTCACCCTGTATCTGGGACGGGAAAGTCCAGCCCAGCGGCAGGTCTGCCGGACGCTGCAGCGCCGGGCGGAGGAGCTGGGACTCGCGCCGCAGCTGCTGCGCTCCTCTGCCTTCCCCGGGGAACCGGCGGGACTGCTGGCGCCGGAACGGAAGCTGGCGGTGTACACCCTGCCGACGGCCGGGAAGCTCCTGCTGCCGGGCATCTGTGAGCGGTGGCTTCCCTGCTGCGGAGAGCCCGAAACGGTCAGCGGCGACATCCGGCAGCGGCTGTGGGAGCTGCGGGCGGAGGCGCAGACCCTGCAGGCCCGGGCTTCCCGGCTGCTGCGGACGGCCCGGATGCTGCTGCGGGAAAATGAACGGCTGGCGGAGCCGCTGGATCGGGAGCGGTTGGAAAGGGCGGCCCTTGGACTGTTCCGGCGAAGCTGCAGGGGCGCCGGACGGGGCGGCGAGCAGCAGCGCTTCCTTTCGTCCTTCACCGGAGACGGCTTTTGCAGCACCGGTGCGGTAGCCGTCCTCTGCGACCGGGTCATTCTGGCGGAGGATCCCCTCGGCGAAGCGGCGGGAGAGCTTCTGGCAGCCCTGCGGCGGCAGCTGCTCCAGTCCGGCATCGGATTTATCAGCTGTCTCCATCCGCTGGATCCGACAAGGGTGCAGCATCTGCTGGTTCCCTCCCTGCGGCTTGGCTTCCTGACCGCTTCTCCCCTCCTTCCCCTGCCCGAGCTGCCGCCCCGGAGCCGGTGCATCCACTGTATGCGGTTCTGGCGGAAGGAGCTGACGGAGCAGCAGAAGCAGCGCGTCCGCCTGACCCGGCGGATGGCGGCGGAGCTGCTGAAGCAGGCTGAGGCCGTCCTGCGGCAGAGCGCTGCGGCGCAGCGTCAGTTTTCCGTTCTCTGGCAGGAGACGCTGCCGGTGGATGCCGCGCAGGCTGCAATGGCCCTTCGTCTGGGTCTGGCGCAGCTGGAAGGACTGTCCGGGTAATGTTTCACATCAAGAGGTCACTTTTTTGCTATATCCTGCGGAAAAATCCACACAATCTTCTCTTTTCATATGGTATACTGACTGTGCCGGATGTGCATGCCGTCGAAAAAGCGGCATGCAGCCCCTGATAATCTGACAGAAACGAGGATGTACACATATGGAACAGAAGGAAAGACAGCGGCTGCGGGATCTGGCAGCCCGTCAGATGGAAATCGCCAATTCCCCGAAAAACCTGGAGCGGGTGGCCCTCTGGAAGCGGCACAACGCCGGAATCGGTGAGCGTCCCACCATCCATGTCGAGGTGGGAACCTTTGCGCTGGAGGCCATCCAGCCGCTGATGCAATGTGAGAGCGAGGACGCCCGGAGCATCGAGTATCAGCTGATCCACAATTTCATCAACCAGGACTGTTTCGATGATGACATGGTCACCGCGCCCTTCTTCCAGATCGGCTGGAACCGGCATTTTGAGCTGTTCGGCCACCGGATCCGGGAGACCATCCTGAAGAAGGAGGACGGCACCGAGCTGGGGCATCACTTCGACCACATCATCAGCGATCTGGAGGAGGATTTCGACAAGATCACCTCGGCCAGCACCTTTGGCGTCGACAAGGAAGCCACCCTGCGCCGCAAGGAGCAGCTGGAGGAGCTGTTCGGAGACATTCTGCCGGTGAAGATCACCAACAGCTGTCTCTATGCCGTCCCCACCCAGCAGGTGGTGCACATGATGGGGCTGGAAAACATGCTTTACGCCATGTACGACTACCCCGACCTGTTCAAGGAGATGATGGACCGCATCGCATCGGCCTACATCGATTACTTCAAGTATCTGGAATCCGAGGGTGTGCTGCTGCAGAACCACGGCTTTGAGGGTCTGGCGCAGGGCTCCCTCTGCTTCTGGGATGAGGAAGAGAAGGAAGGCCCCATGAAAACCACCGACCTGTGGGGCTTCATGGACAGCCAGGAGACGGTGGGCATCTCCCCCGAGATGTTCCACGAGTTCATCTTCCCCTGCTATGCCCGGATCGCGCCCCTGTTCGGACGGCTGAGCTACGGCTGCTGCGAGCCGGTGCACACCTTCTGGGACGACATCAGAACCCTGCCCAACCTGAAGAAGGTGTCCATCTCTCCCTGGTGCGACGAGGCCTTCATGGCGGAGCAGCTGCGGGGCACCGGCATTGTCTACCTGCGCAAGCCCAGCCCCAACTTCCTGGGCGTCGGCGCTCAGATGGACGAGGAAGCCTTCCGCGACCACATCCGCACCACCGTCCGCACTGCCCGGGGCTGCAATCTGGAGATCGCCCAGCGGGACGTCTACACCGTCAACCGCGACATGAACAAGGTCAGACGGTATGTGCAGATCATCCGGGAAGTCATTGAGGAAGACTGGCAGTAAGCGAATACGAAGTCCCCTGCAGATGGGCTGCAGGGGACTTTTGCATGTCGATAAAATGTGCTGTGCTTTCTTAAAAGTGAAGGGCCTGTTAAGGATAAACATTCTTAAAGCGAAACGGAGCATTTGCCCGCGGCACAGCGCAAAAAAGAAACTCGCATCTGCCTTGCGGGCAAATGCGAGTCATAAACCAGGCCATGCCTGGTGGTCTGAGTGACAAGACTTGAACTTGCGGCCTCTACCACCCCAAGGTAGCGCGCTACCACCTGCGCCACACCCAGACGACTTTTTGATTATAGCACATCCATTCCAGAATTGCAAGGGATTTCACAAAAAAATCTCAAAAAATTTTTCGGGTGCTTTCTAAAGGACAAAAAGAGCGAAGCAAGGCCCTGAAAAGCGCTATTCTGCTTGACATTCCCCCATAAAAACGGTACAATAAGATGAATGTGAACCATTAACGGAGGTCTTAAAAATGGACAGCAAAATTGTCAGAACCCGATTTGCGCCCAGCCCCACCGGCTACATGCACATCGGCAACCTGAGAACCGCTCTTTTCACCTATCTGATCGCCAAGAAAAACGGCGGCGTTTTTATCCTGCGGATTGAGGATACCGACCAGGGCCGTTATGTGGAAGGCGCCGTGGACATCATCTACAAAACCCTGCGCCGCGCCGGTCTGCAGTGGGACGAAGGCCCCGACATCGGCGGCCCCGTGGGACCTTATATCCAGAGCCAGCGGATGGGCATGTTCAAGAAATATGCCGAGCAGCTGGTGGAAAGCGGCCATGCCTACTACTGCTTCTGCGACAAGGATCGTCTGGAAGAGATGCGCAAAATCCAGCAGGCCTCCGGCATGCCGCCCAAATACGACGGCCACTGCCGCAACCTGAGCAAGGAAGAGGTAGCCGAAAAGCTGGCTGCCGGCGTTCCCTACGTCATCCGGCAGAAGTGCCCCACCGAAGGCACCACCACCTTCCATGACGAGGTCTTCGGCGACATCACCGTCAACAACGCCGATCTGGATGATCAGATCCTGATCAAGGCCGATGGCATGCCCACCTACAACTTCGCCAACGTGGTGGACGACCACACCATGGGCATCACCCATGTCATCCGCGGCAACGAATACCTCTCCTCCACCCCCAAGTACACTCTGCTGTACGAGGCGTTCGGCTGGGAGATCCCCACCTATATTCACGTCTCCCCCGTCATGAAGAACGCCACCGAAAAGCTGTCCAAGAGAAACGGCGACGCTTCCTTTGAGGATCTGGCGGCCAAGGGCTATCTGGATGAAGCCATCGTCAACTACATTGCCCTGCTGGGCTGGGCCCCCAAGGGCGAGAACGAAGTCTTTACCATGGACGAGCTGATCCGGGAGTTCGACGTCTCCGGCATCTCCAAGTCCCCTGCCATCTTCGATCCCCTCAAGCTGAAGGCCATCAACGGCGCCTATATCCGCCGCCTGTCCCCCGAGAAGTTTGTGGAGCTGGCCACCCCCTATATCCGCCAGACCTGCAAGCGGGAGGACGTGGACATGGCGCTGCTGGGCAACCTGCTGCAGCCCCGGACCGAGGTCTTCACCGAGATCCCCGAGCAGATTGACTTCATCGACGCGCTGCCCGACTACGACATCGCCATGTACACCCACAAGAAGATGAAGACCAACAGCGAGACCGCTCTGGCCGCCCTGAAGGAGATTCTTCCCGCTCTGGAGGCTGTGGAGGACTGGACCATGGACAACATCCACAATGCCCTCTTCGCCCTGATCGAGCGGATGGGCGTCAAGAACGGCACCATCCTCTGGCCGCTGCGTGTGGCTGTTTCCGGCAAGCAGTTCACCCCCGGCGGCGGCATCGAGCTGAGCGAGATCCTCGGCAAGGAGGAAACGCTGGCGAGAATCCGCAAGGGTATCGAGAAGCTGAGCTGAGAATGAAAATTGCGCCCCGTCTTTCCGGTGAGGAGAGGCGGGGCGCGGTGTTTTAAGGAAAGTGGTGGAAAATTTCAGGTTTATATGATACAATAAAGACAAGAAACAGTGCGGCAGGAGGATACAACCATTTCCTGACCAAATACTTGTAAGATCGTACGCAAAATACGTCACAAAAGCTGAGCCTCCACCCCGGAAGCTCAGCTTTCGTTTTCCTCAAAAGGGCTCTCCCCTCTTACTCCCCGAAGACCTCTTCGGCGTAGTGCACCGAGCCCATGGCGTCCCTGGAATAGTGATCGGCGCCGATCTGGTCAGCGTACTCCTGGGTCATGACAGCGCCGCCCACCATGACCTTGCAGTCGGGCTTCTGCTGCCGGAGCAGACGGATGGTCTCTTCCATGGCGGGGACGGTGGTGGTCATCAGGGCGCTGAGGCCCACCAGCTTCACCTCCTGCGCCAGGGCCGTCTCCACCACCCGCTCAGGGGGCACGTCCTTGCCCAGATCGATGACGTCAAAGCTGTAGTTCTCCAGCAGCACCTTGACGATGTTCTTGCCGATGTCGTGGATGTCCCCCCGGACAGTGGCCAGAATGACCTTTCCCCTCTTCTTCTGGCTGTCGCCGCTGCGGCGCAGGGCGTCCCGCACCACCGAAAAGGCGGCCTTGGCGGCGTCGGCACTCATAAGCAGCTGGGGCAGGAAGATGCGTCCCCTCTCAAAGCCCTTGCCCACCTCATCCAGCGCGGGTCTCAGCTCGCTGTTGATCCAAGTC
>JAQXNQ010000315.1 GCA_029098085.1 Oscillospiraceae bacterium | reverse complement strand
CATCAGCGAATACGAGCGGCAGGGCGTGATCCGCGGCTACAAGCCCCTGTTGGACTATGACAAGATCGACACCGAGCTGGTGGAGGCCATCATCGAGGTGCGGGTCAGCCCCCAGCGGGATTTCGGCTTTGAGGAGATCGCCCGGACCATCAGCGAGTACAACGAGGTGTCCAGTGTCTACCTGATGAGCGGCGGTTATGACCTCCACATCCGGGTGGTGGGCAAGACCTTCAAGGAGATCGCCCTCTTTGTGGCCCAGCGGCTGGCGGTGCTGGACGGCGTGCTGTCCACCGCCACCCATTTCGTCCTGAGCCGCTACAAGGACTGGGGCGTCATTCTCGGTGAGAAGGGGATTGACGAAAGGAGGATCATTTCCATCTGATGAGCATTGAACATCTGATTTCGGACAGGGCCGCTTCCCTGAAGCCCTCCGGCATCCGGCGCTTTTTCGACATTGCCAGCGAGATGGACGACGTGATCTCCCTGGGCGTGGGCGAGCCGGACTTCAAGACGCCCTACGCGGTGCGCCGGGCGGCCATCGATACCCTGCAGCGGGGCAAGACCGCTTATTCGGCCAACGCCGGTCTGATGCAGCTGCGGGAAGCCATCGCCTCCTATATGTCCCGGAGCTTTTCGCTGGATTACGATCCCAGAGGAGAGATCATCGTCACGGTGGGCGGTTCGGAGGGCATTGACCTCTGCGTCCGGGCTTTTGTCAACCCCGGAGACGAGGTGCTGATTCCCGAGCCCAGCTTTGTGGCCTATGCCCCCATGGTCACCCTGGCCTGCGGCGTGCCGGTGCCGCTGGAGACCCTGGCGGAGGATGAATTCCGCCTGACGCCGGAGCGGCTGGAGGCTGCCATTACCCCCAAAACCAAAATTCTGGTGCTGCCCTTCCCCAACAACCCCACCGGCGCCGTCATGCGCCGGGAGCATCTGGAGGCCATCGCCGAGGTGATCCGCCGCCACGATCTGGTGGTGCTGTCGGATGAGATCTACGCCGAGCTGACCTATAACGGCCGGCATGTCTCCATTGCCCAGATTGACGGCATGAAGGAGCGCACCATCGTGGTCAACGGCTTTTCCAAGTCCTTTGCCATGACCGGCTGGCGGCTGGGCTTCCTCACCGGCCCCCGGGAGGCGCTGAAGCAGATGCTGAAGATCCACCAGTACGCCCTCATGTGCGCGCCGACCACCGCCCAGTATGCTGCCGTGGAGGCGCTGGATCACTGCGAGGAGAACATCGCCCAGATGCGGGACGAATACAACCTTCGCCGCCGGTTCATTGTGGACTCCTTCAACAAGCTGGGACTGCCGACCTTTGAGCCGGAGGGCGCCTTCTATATCTTCCCCTGCATCAAGGGAACCGGCATGGGCTCTGAGGAGTTCTGCGAGAAGCTGCTGTACAGCAAGCGGGTGGCCGTGGTGCCGGGCAACGCCTTCGGCCAGAGCGGCGAGGGCTTTGTGCGGGTGTCCTACTCCTATTCGGTCAACCACCTGACCGAAGCGGTGCGGCGCATCGGCGAGTTTCTGGCGGAGCTGCGGGAGGGGAAAGCGTGATTTCAGTACAGCATACGCCGTCTTACGATCCCTCCGACATGGAGCGGGCAGTGGAGGCGCATTTCTCCCTGCTGCAGCTGGACCGGCTGCTGCACCCCGGCATCCGGGTGACCATCAAGCCCAATCTGCTGATGAAGCGAAAGCCCGAGGAGGGCACCACCACCCATCCCGCCTTGGTTACCGCCATCATCCGGCGGCTGCAGAAGGCCGGCGTTTCGGATATCACCATTGCCGACAGCCCCGGCGGGCTGTACAATGTCCCCCAGCTGACCGGCATCTACCGGGCCTCCGGCATGGAGCGGGCGGCAGAGGAAACCGGCGCTAAGCTGAATTTTGACCTGACAACGGTGGACACGCCCTGTCCCAATGGCGTCAAAAGCCCTTCCTTTCCGCTGATCCGCCCGGTGGCGGAGGCGGATCTGGTCATTTCGGTCTGCAAGCTCAAGACCCACTGTATGGCCGGCCTTTCGGGCGGGGTCAAGAATCTGTTCGGCTGTCTGCC
>JAQXNQ010000314.1 GCA_029098085.1 Oscillospiraceae bacterium | reverse complement strand
GGATCAGGTTTTTGAAGTGATCCCAGTCCGGGCTGGGCAGTTCCTCGCCCACGGCGGCCAGATCGTAAATCCACTCGCCCAGCAGCCGGGGAGAGAAGCCCCGGGGAATGCCCCAGAGCTGCACCAGGTTGCCCTGGTTGTCGTCGAGCACCTTCTGCAGCTGCTCCAGAACGGTGAAATACTGGCACTGCCAGCTGTAGTGGCCGGTCATGGTGGAGAGCAGGGTGTCTGTTTCGGTGGGATAGATGCCGGAGCCAATGAAGATTCCCTCAGGGGGAAGCTGGATCGTGTTCATGGTGCCTCTTCCTTTCTGCGGCGGGAGCGGAGCCCGTCCTTCTGCGGTTGTGCGCAAAACTCAATCTGATTATAGAATGGATTCTCAGGGGAGTCAAGGAACGAATTTTTCAGAAGCACCATCCTTTCACGGATGAAACCGGCCCAAAATGGGGCCTGTGAAGGGGGTGACCGGAAAAATATGTGCAAGTTCATAAAACAGAGTGTGTCAGCGTACAATATTTTGGCCATCTTGGGTTTACAATGATTTCATCCTGTGTTAAACTAATAAGGTAATTTCAGATGGCGGTAGTCCGGAGGCGAGCATGAAAGACAGAAAAAGCGGGCAGAGGGTTCCTCTGCTGATCATCGGGGCCACGGCCCTGGGACTGGCTGCGGCAGCGGCCTTTGGGGAGGGTGCAGTGGTCGCCGAGCGGAGCGGATTGGCTGCCTGGGAGTTTGCCGCCTCCTTTGAGCCGGGCGAGGGCCCCTGGCAGGTGGTCTCACCGGCCGGTGAGGCGCTGCGGCAGGAGCTTGTCCGGCGGGAGGTTCTTTCAGAGCGGGGCACCCATATTCAGGGGGCGGCGCCGGTGTTCTTTCGGCTGATCCGGGAGCGGGGGCTGCAGGTGCGCTTTCTGACCGAGGCGGCGGAGCTTCGGCAGGAGGACGGAGGCTTTGCCGTGACGCTGGCGGACAGCGCGGGACTGCACAGCCTGCGGGCGGATGCGGTGCTGGATACCACTTCGGCGGGCGGGCTGCTGCCGCTGGAGGGGCGGATCCGGCAGGTATCCCTCAACGCTGATCTGATCCCGGCGAGAGAGGGTGTTTCGCCGCCTTTCTGCGGGCAGAAGGAAATCCGGCTGGTGCCGGGGCATTTCGAAAACGAGTACTACCTGAAATACCTGCTGGAGCCGTCGGACACCCCTGCCCGGGCGCGGGAGAAGCTCTTTGCCTTCTGGGAAAACCGGGGGCCTGGGCTCCTGGACTGGCGGATTGCGGCCCTGTCGCCCTTCCTGTCGGTGCGGGCGGAGGGCAGCGGACAGGGTAAGCTGCTCTGGAAGCCGTCCTCGGGCTGCCGCAATCTGCTGGAGGCATTTGAGACTGGGACGGCGCTGGGCGAAGCGGGGAGGAACGGATGGTGAGGCTGCAGCAATACCGGGACGGCTGTCTCTGCCGGACGCCGCAGGGAGAAGACGCTTTTTCGGAGCGATATGATGTGATCGTGGCCGGGCTGGGCACCGCCGGTATCTGTGCGGCCATTGCCGCTGCCCGGCAGGGGCTGCGGGTGCTGGGGCTGGAGCAGCTGGAGGCAGTGGGCGGACAGAGCACCCTGGGCAGTGTGCTGCCCTATTATTTCGGAAATCCCGGCGGCCTCTATGAGGAGCTGGACCGGAAGACGCTGGGGCGGATGGAGCGGGGCTTTGTCCCCACGCAGGGACTGCATCCCGACTGCCGGATCTTTGTGCTGGAGCAGGAGGCGAAGGCGGCGGGCGCGGAGCTGCGCTGCGGCGTCCGGGTGACCGGCGTCTGGATGGAGGACAGCCGGGTCTGCGGTCTGCAGTGGCTGCAGGGCGGCCGGTTTTACAGCGCCGCCGCCCGGGTGGTCATCGACTGCACGGCGGACGGAACGGTTGCGGCCCTGTGCGGCTGCCGTTTTCTGGGGGGACGGGCGTCGGACGGCGGGATGCAGCCCTATTCGCTGCCCATGCTCACCTGCTATCAAGGCACCCTCTGCAGTCAGTTTATCGACAGCGGACACCTCTCAAGCGGCAGCCCGGAAGAGGTGAGCGCCGCTCTGGTCGAAGCCATGAACGGCCCCATGTACCTGCGGGAGCCCTTTGAACCGATCGACCGTGTGATCTCCTACTCGCCCTTTCTGGGGGTACGGGAGGGACGGCGGATTCTGGGGGATCAGGTGCTGACGCTGGAGGAGCTGCTGAACGAGCAGGTGACCCGGGAGCCGCTGTTTTACGCCCGGGCCAACCTTGACAAGCATGGGAAGGATTTCTGGATGGAAAGCCCGGCCATGCAGGACTGGGCCCTGATCGGCGGGCTCTGGGAGGTCAGCGTGAGCATTCCGGTGCCGCTGGGGGCGCTGATTCCCCGGGAAACGGAGGGGCTGCTGGCCGCCGGGCGGCAGCTTTCGGCGGATCATGACCTGGCCTCGGCCCTGCGGATGAAGCGGGATATGCAGAAATGCGGCGAGGCGGCGGGCCTGGCGGCGGCGGAAGCGGTGCGCTCGGGCTGCGGCCTGCGGGAGATTTCCTATGAGCGTCTCCGCCCGCTGCTGGAGCAAAGCGGCTGTCTCGGTCCGGAGCCGCCCATGGAGCGCCTTCGCTTCCGGGACAGGGAGAATCCGCCCTTTTACTGGCTCACCGACCCGGAGGAGCTCCGGGCAGGGCTGCGATCCGAGGAGCCGGGAGCGGCGCTGCTGTCCTGCCGCCGTCTGGGAGCGGCAGGTGCAGCCCTGCTGCGGGAGGGCGCTGAAGCAAAGGAGCGGCTTCTCCGGGAGAACTGCCTGATCGGGCTGGGTCTGCTGGGCGAGCTTCGGCCGGCGCTGATCGAACTGGCCCTCTGCCGGGAGCCGGGACCGCGGGCGGAGTGGCTTGGCTGCTCAGCCCTCTGCCTGATCGGACGGCTGGGGGGAGCGGAGCTGCTGCCCGCTCTCGAAAATCTGGCTCTGGAGGGGGAGGGCCCCCGGAAATCCTGTGCCGCGGCGGCCGCAGCGCAGATCCGCCGGCGTATTTTGTGCGAAAGGAAGGATACACCGTGAAACTGTTCCGCAGTCAGCTGATCAAAAAGACCTTTCTGTCCTATATGGCGCTGCTCTGCCTTTGTCTGATTCTGTTTGCCGTGTTTACCTTCCGGGACATACAGCGCAAGGCCCGGCAGGAGCTGGAGGATGACTGTCTCCGTTCGGCCCGGGCCATGGCGGCCGCCATCGATCAGAACTTCACCCGCATCCAGTCCACCGCCATGAAGCTGTCCCAGTTTCCGTGGGTCTGGCGGTTCAGCGTCACCGAGAAATCCTTTGAGGAGGAGTTTCTCCCCAACCGCCGTCGGGAGATTGTCAGTGAGCTGCAGGTGATGGTGGAGAACGACAATCTGCTGCAGAATCTGACCCTGTTCTTCCCCCGGAAGGATATGGTCGTCTCCTCCAAGGGCTGGTTTGACACCGACCGGTATCTGGCCATGGTCAAGAGCGACCTCCCCGAAATGCGGGAGGCGGTCATGGCCCGGAATAATTTTGACGTGGTGTATCTGGATCGGGAGGTCATGGCCAAGAACCCGGTGATCTGGATGCTGGACACCATGGACTACGGCACGCCGCCCCGGATCCAGCTGGCCTTCAGCTTTGACAAGAACATTCTGATCAGCTGGGCGTCCGACATCTCCTTCAGTCAGCTTTGCAGCCTCACCCTGTACAGCGGTGAGGGCACTCCGCTGGTCACCATTTCCGGTCCCCGGGCGCAGAGTGCCACAGGCCTTGGCAGGACGGTGGTCAACGCCGAGAATTTCGGCTGGTACTACGAAATTACTTATGATCCCTCGCTGCATGAGCTGCCGTTGGACAACCTGCTTTCCTGGGGATGGCTTTTTATCATTGCCATGCTGGTAGGCCCCTTTGCCGCCTGGATTCTGACCTGGATCAGCTACCGGCCTCTGCAGTCTCTGCTGGATCGGATCGGTCAGAGCAAAAGCCGGGGAACCGACAACGAATACCGGTTGCTGGAGGAGACCTTCAGCCGGCTGATCCGGGACAATGAGAGCCTGCAGACCCAGATTTCGGAGTATGGGGAATTTGTCCAGCACGACCTGTCGATGCGGCTGCTGAAGGGCTATTTTGACCGGAGCACCCTGTCCCGGGAGCTGTCCTATTACGGCATCGACTACACCGAAGACAACCGATTCTGCGTGCTGATCGTATCGGTGCCCGGCGTGGAGGAGCTCCAGCTGCAGGAGGGTGCGCTGGACAGCCGGATGATGTCAGCGCTGCTGCTGCGGAAGGTGCTGGAGCAGGGACCCTATCAGAGCCGCTTGATTCAGGTGCTTGACGAGGACATGGTGGTGATCCTGTCGGATCAGAAGGAGCCGCTGGAGGAGACCTCTCTGGACGCCTATCTGGAGCAGCTGCGGGACGCCTCCGCCCTGTCGCCGGAGATCTGGCGAGGCGGCATCGAGCCCCGGATCATCGGCATCAGCAAATCCTATCACACCGCCCGGGAACGATACATGGCCGCTTCCCTGTCCGCTTCATCGCCGGAGGAAGAGCGCAGCTTCCCGGCCAGCTTCTACTATCCCACCGATTGGGAGATTCAGCTGATCAACGGTGTCAAGGCCGGAAAGAGGGAGCTGGTGGTCCGGATTCTAACCGAGCTGCGGCAGGAAAACGACAGCCGCAGTCTGGACACCCCGACTCTGAGCGCTCTTTTCACCTCGCTGGAGGACACGGTGCTGCGGCTGTCCACCGAGCTTTCCGCCGGAGAGGCCCTGCCTGCCCGGCCCGCCGGAGACGGGGATGCCTGCTGGCAGTGGGTGAAGGACTGTCTGATGCAGCTCTGCTGCCGGATGGAGCAGAGCAAATCCGCCGCTCAGGACATCGGCATCCAGGTGCTGAACTATGTGCAGCAGAATTTTGAGTCCCCGAACCTTTCCCTGAAGGAGATCGCCCAGGAGCTGGGCATCTCGCTGTCCACCGCTTCCAGAGCCTTCAAGAACGCCACCCAGATGAATTTTTACGATTACACCTGCCGGCTGCGGATGGAGAAGGTTAAGCGGCTCATGGCCGAGGGCGTCCTGTCGGTACGGGATCTCTGCCGCCAGGTGGGATACGAGAACGAGTATTCCCTCCGCCGCACCTTCCAGCGGTACGAGGGTATCTCCATCACCGAATACCGGGAAAAGATGAAACGGGAAAGGGAAGTTTGACGCTTCTCGTCCGGCCCGCACAGATCGGGCCGGACATTTTTTTGTCTGACGGAAGGAGCACACGATTTTTTCGAAGGTGCGGCACCCGCAAATATTGTGTGACAGTGTCTTCCTGATATGCTGGATTTGGGAAAAAGGAAAGTATTGTGCGTGCGAAAAAACAGTTTGTTGACTGGAAATTTTTTGTGTGATATAACCAGTACAGAAGGAACCTCCGCATCCGACGGATGGCCCGGACGTCCTTCGGCCGCTCCTCTCAGAGGATCGGGAAGGCTCCGGGCTCTGACGGGTGCTCGTGCCGCACTTCAACAAACCTAAAGGAGGATGTATGATGGTCAAAACCGCCGCTGGCAATTCGGTTGCTGAGCTTCTGCGGATTCAGAAGCACAAACGCCGCGTCCGAGAAAACCTGGAGCTGTATTCACTACTGCTGCCAGTGCTGATCCACATTTTTATCTTCAGCTACATTCCCATGTATGGAATCCTGATCGCCTTTCAGGATTACACGCCGGGATCGCCGATTCTGGCCCTTGACGGCTCAGTGAAATGGGTGGGCTTCAAGCACTTTAAGAATTTTATCACCTCGCCCATGTTTCCGCGGCTGTTCTACAACACCTTCCATCTGAGCTTTCTGAATCTGGCCTTCGGTTTCCTCTGCCCGATTCTGTTTGCGCTGCTGGTCAACGAGCTTGCCGATAATTTTTATAAGAAGTTCCTGCAGACCGCCAGCTACATGCCCTACTTCATCTCCAGCGTGGTGGTGGCCGGCATGGTTCTGTCCTTTATCAATGCGGACGGTGTCCTGAACCAGATTCTGGGGCTGTTCGGCATTCCGCCCAAGGCCTATAACACGCTTCCCTCCGCCTTTCCGGTATTTTACACCATCACCTGTATCTGGAAGAGCTTCGGGTGGGGGAGTATCCTGTATCTGTCCACCATCTCGTCTATCGACCCGGGACTGTATGAAAGCGCCAAGATCGACGGCGCCAGCCGGCTGCAGCGGTGCTGGTATGTGACGCTGCCCCACCTGTCCAATCTGATTATCATTCAGCTGATCTTTTCCATCGGCGGTCTGCTGGGCTCCAATACCGAGCTGATCCTGCTGCTTTATGTTCCCGCTACTTACTCCACCGCCGACGTCATCGGTACCTATGTCTACCGCGACGGCCTCATGGGCGGACGGTTCAGCTACGGCACCGCTGTGGGCATCTTCACCTCGGTGATCAACTTCACCCTGCTGTTCATCACCAACAAGATCAGTAACAAGGTCACCGACTACGGCATCTGGTAAGCCGGGAAAGGAGCGTTTTATTATGACCAAAAATCCCAACCGGATCAGGGACGGCTCACCGGCTGCAACCGCAGCCCTGTATGTGCTTTCGATCATCATCTGCATCGTCACCCTGTATCCCATGTATTATGTTGTCATCAAGTCCATCAGCGACCCGCAGCTTTCCCTGACCCGTCCGGTCATCCTGTATCCGCAGGGGCTGTACTTCGGTGCCTATGAGCTGATCTTCCGCAACAAGGACATGTGGATCGCCTACGGCAACACCCTGATCTATGTGACCACCACCACCATACTGATGATTCTGACCTCGGTCATGGCGGCCTATCCGCTGATCAGCAAAAAGCTGGCAGGACGGAAGTTTGTCGTTGCCTACCTGCTGATCCCCATGTATTTCGGCGGCGGCCTGATCCCCAGCTTCCTGCTGATCAACAGCCTGGGCCTGTACAACACCCGTCTGGCGCTGATCATCCCAGGAGCGGTGGGCATCTGGAACATCATCCTCACCCGCACCTATTTCGCCAGCATTCCGGGCGAACTCAGCGAGGCGGCCTATATTGACGGCGCCTCCATCTATCAGGTGCTGTTTCAAATTTATGTGCCCCTGGCCAAGCCCATCATCGCCGTCATCGCCATCTACACCATTGTCGGTGTCTGGAACAGCTGGTTTGGTGCCAACATCTACCAGACCAAAACCGAGCTGCATCCCCTGCAGATGTACCTGCAGCGGGTACTGATCTCCCAGTCGGTGGATCTGAACAAGCTCAAGACCAAGGAGGAAATCGAGCAGGCCCGTCAGGTGGCGCTGGGGGCGCAGCAGCTGAAATACGCGCTGATCGTCTTCATCACACTGCCCATCCTCTGTGTCTATCCTCTGTTCCAGAAGCAGTTTATGAAGGGCATCATGCTGGGTTCCCTGAAGGGATGATTTCGTCCATATTCCGTGCTGACGGGAAACACTAACTCTGTATTCTGCCGCTTTGGCGGTTTAGAATTATTTTGTTTAAGGAGGCAACCTTATGTACAAGAACATCGGCAAAAAGGCAAGGATTACCACCGCTCTCCTGGCAGCCATGCTGCTGGCGGCATCCTGCGGAGGAGGCGGCACGTCCTCTTCTTCCAGCACACCGTCCTCTTCGTCTCCCTCTTCCGCGTCCAGTGCGGCCACGTCTTCTGAGGAGACGGTCGACGAGATGGCGCCCGTCACCATCAAGGTCATGGGTCCCACCGTCAGCTACGACTACTGGGACTGGGATGACCGGGAAACCTTCCCGTCCTATGTGGCGCTGGAGGAGGAGCTGGCCAAGCGGAACATCACGCTGGAATATGAGCTGGTCTCCAACGAGCAGTACACCACCGTGGTGCAGACCCGTATGGCTGCAGCCGCTGACCTGCCCGATCTGATCAACATTACCCCCCTGGACGATGTCACTGCCCTGAACCTGGGCATCAGCGGCCAGCTGCAGGACTGGATCGCCGCCATGGACGCCTATAGCCGTCCCGATCCTCTGCAGCCTGAAAACCGCAACGGTGATCCCACTCTGTCCCTGAAGGAAAAATTCGACGGCCCCGCTAATTACGCCAAAAAGCTGGTCACCGCCCCTGACGGCAAGATGTACTGGTGCCCCAATGTGGTGCCCGGCGGAACCATGACCCTGCCCGACGGCTCCCTGACCCCCAACCTGGAGGTGGTCGGCGCTTCCATCCGCGCTGACTGGCTGGCTAAGGTCGGCATGGATATGCCCACTACCGTGGACGAATTCCTGGATGTCCTCCGTGCCTTCCAGGAGCAGGATGTCAACGGCAACGGCGAGAAGGATGAACGCTACTGCTTTGACGCTTATTCCTACGGCTTCTTTACCGGTATTGCCCAGTGGTTCGGTCTGACCCCCGGCCTGACCGGCATCGATCCCAACACCGATTCTGCCACCTCGGCCTGGTATTCCGAAGGTGCCAAGCCCTATTTTGAGCTGCTGCACACCATGGTGGAGGAGGATCTGTTCGACACCTCCATGCTGGGCGCCACCGATGAGATGTTCAATTCCCGCATCGCCGAGAACAAGGTTGCCGGCATGCGCTCCTACACCGACGCCACCTGGTTCAACCAGCTGGTAGAGGGTGTGGAAGAGGCCGAATACAGCGTCATCGCCCCCATTCAGGCGGTGGACGGCGTCTCGCCCTATCTGCTGACCGATGCCATTGATCTGTGCTACAACAAGTTCGGCATCACCAAGGCCGCTACCCCCGAGGTGGTGGAGGGCATTATCCGGCTGTATGACTTTACCTGCACCGAGATCTACAACACCCTGATCTCCAGCGGCATCGAGGGCACCGACTTTGTCGAAGAGCCCGATCCTAACAACGAGGGCCGGGT
>JAQXNQ010000313.1 GCA_029098085.1 Oscillospiraceae bacterium | reverse complement strand
CCCGGCTGGCGTTCAGGTCGATGAGGCGCTGGTTCCGGCTGCCCCGGAACCGCAGGGAGATGTCCTTCAGCTCCTCCACGAAGCGGCCGTCCACCAGCACGTCCAGCAATGACAGCATCTCGTCTGTCACCTCGCAGCGGGGGTGGGTGCCGTCGGTGGTCAGCTCCTCATAGGTAAAGCCGGAGAAGGACCAGATGTTTTTCTCCGGATAGGCGGCCCGGACCCGGCGCAGAAAGGGCACCAGCACCTGCTGGTTCTCCGGCTCAAAGGGCTCACCGCCCAGAAGTGTCAGGCCGCTGATATAACTGGGGGAGAGCAGCTCCAGGAGGTGCTGCTCGGTCTCCTCTGTGAAGGGCTGACCGTAGTTAAAATCCCAGGTCTGGGGTTGGAAGCAGTTTTTGCAGTGGTTGGTGCAGCCGGAGACGAACAGTGTCACCCGGACGCCTTCGCCGTTGGCGATGTCACAGTTTTTGATCTCACCGTAATACATGGCTGACGTTCCTTTCCGCCGGATAGCCGACTGGTGTGTCTGTCCTTATTATATACTGAGCGGCGGGTGCTGACAAGATAGAACAGTTATCCGGCGGGCCAATGGCCCGCCGGATGGCGTTTTTTGTCCGCATAAGTGCAGCCAACGGGTCACGATACCCGGCTTTTCACTGCGGAGATGATTTGGCCTTTCTCCTGACCGGAACCTGAATTTCGGACAGCCACTCGCTTTCATCATCCTGATTCCAGACCCCGTCAATATAGCTCTCCCGGATCTCGCCGGCGATCTCATACCCGTTTTCTTCGATATACCGCAGCACTGCTTCGTAGGATTCCGGAAATGTACGATAGGAGCCCTTGTGAAAAATACAGGCCGCCTGAATTTCGGGAAGGGCCTTGAAGTGCAGCTCACCGGTCTCTTTTTTTGCCTCCACAACGGACTCGCAGATTTCCACCAAAATGTCCCCGTCCTTGTATCCAGGCTCCAGATAGCCCGTGAAGCAGTATTCCGGAAGGGCACAGGTACAGCCTGCTTTCTCCATCAGCGCCCCCATTTCCGGCATCCGGTCAAACAGGCGGTCGTAGGACTCCAGCCTGATCCGCATAAAGGCCACGGTGGTTTCCGGAATGGTTTTGATCAGCACGGGAGCGGACAGGCGAGTTTTCTTTTTGGACAAATAGCTGTCTACCACGGCGATCTGTCTTGTGAGATCAGCAACCTTTGCTAGCAGCTCTGCCTTTTTCTTCAGCAGCACCGCTTCCTCATCAGCCCCGGAATTGATGTCGGCAATTTCCTCCAGTGTGAATCCCGCCAGTTTCAAGGCGGTGATCTGGTGAAGCACCGCCATCTGGGAGAGGGTATAGTACCGGTATCCGGTCTCCGGATGGATCAGTGCAGGCATCAGCAGACCCTGTTCCTCGTAGAAGCGCAGGGCCTTGACCGTCACATGGTTCATCGCTGCGAACATACCAATCTTATAGAGTGTATCGTTTGACCTTCCTTCACAGGACTGATGTTCTTGTCTCATCTCCATAGCTTTACTCCCATCGGAATGTCTTGACGGCGATGATGCCGCAGATCACAGTAATCGCGGTCAATACCATGACCGATATTGTCATTCCATCATAGCACCCTATGGATACGGATTTCAATAGCCTGATCCCGACGCCAAGGGGCATCCACCCGGAAACAGCTCTCAGCCCGGCCGGAAACACCTCTGCCGGAATAGTGGCACCGGAGAACAGCAGCATGGGAAAGTAGAGCAGGCTTGTGGCCACATTCATGGACTTTGTGGTCCGGCACAGGCTGGCCACCATGAGACCGATGGAGAACATGGAAATCATGGTCAGCAGCCATACAGCAATGTATGCAAACACGTTTCCCTGCATCCGGTAGCCGAAAAACACCACCGCGGCGACAGTCAGGATGAGGGTGGAAATGACGGCCATCACACCGCTGCAGATGGTATCGCAGGCCAGGAGCCTTGCGGGGGAGCAGGGGCTGCAGTACATCCGTCGAAGTACCCCCTGGGAACGGTAATCCACGATGACGATAGGGATGCTCATAAACGCGCTGCAGCAGATCCCCACGGTGGACAGCGACACATACGCGCTTTGTAAATAAGTTAGGCCGGAATCCGCGGCATTCTTGTTCCCGGCGATCATCGTGATCAGGATCAACGTTACCAGCGGCATCGCCAGGTTAAACAGGATCACATCCGGTGAGCGGAAAAAAAGCTTTTGCTCCACCCGATACATGCTCAAAAATCGCTTCATAACAATTCCTCCTCGCCCATAAAGAACAGATATGCTTCCTCCAGATTCTTTTGCCCCGCAGCCGCGGTGATTTCGCCAATGGTGCCTTCCGCGACCTTTTTTCCTGACTTGATGATACACACCCGGTCGCAAAGG
>JAQXNQ010000312.1 GCA_029098085.1 Oscillospiraceae bacterium | reverse complement strand
GCCATCGAGTCCGAGGCCCGCGCCCACGCGGATCAGATGATTGCCGACGCGGAAAGCCGTTCCCAGCAGCTGAAGACGGAAGCCAAAGCCCATGCGACCCGTCTGCTGACCGAGGCCAAGGCCCGTTCGGAGCAGATGATCAGCGACGCCAGGCGTCAGGCTGACGAGGCCGTCGGTGCTGTGCGGGGTCAGGTGGAAAGCGAGCAGCGGATTCTCAGCAGAATGCAGCGGGAGGTCTCCAGCTTCAAGGCGACGCTGATTTCGATTTACCGCTCGCATCTGAATTTGATTACCAGCCTGCCCGAGGAAGAACGCAAAAACGCCGCCGCGTCCGGCGCTGCGGAGGCTGCCGCCGGCAAGCAGGCTGAGGAGGAGCGTCAGACCGCTCCCGCTCCGAAGGCAGCTCCCGCGGAACAGCCCGAGCCCGTTTCCGAGGAGGCGCCTGCTCCCCAGCAGGCAGAGACCCCTCCCACCGAAGAGGAAACCGAGGCTGAGCGTCAGGCCGCCTTTGCGGAGCGGTTTGGAGAGATCAAGTTCAGGCGGGGGGACGGGGCTTCCGCTCAGTAAAAAAATTCAGACGGCACTGCCGCTTTGAGAGATAAAGGAGAAAAAATCTATGCAAACGCCTCAGGATTATAAAAACACCCTGAATATGCCTCAGACCACCTTTGACATGCGTGCCGGCCTTCCCAAGAAGGAGCCGGGCATGGTGGAGCACTGGAAAACCATCGACCTGTACGGCAACATGCTCAAACGCCGGGAAGGACGGCCCACCTACATTCTGCACGACGGCCCTCCCTACGCCAACGGCGACATCCACATGGGCACCGCGCTGAACAAGGTGCTGAAGGACATCATCGTCAAGTATAAATCCATGTCCGGCTTCAAGGCTCCCTATGTGCCCGGCTGGGACACCCACGGTCTGCCCACCGAGCTGAAGGCGCTGAAGAAGATCGGCGTGGACAAGGACGGCGTGCCGGTGGATGTGCTGAGAAAGCACTGCCGCGAATTCGCCATGAGCTATGTGGACAGCCAGCGCACCCAGTTCATGCGGCTGGGCGTGACCGGCGATTTCTATGATCCCTACATCACTCTGAAGCCCGAGTTTGAAGCAAAGCAGATCGAGGTCTTCGGCGAGATGGCCAAGAAGGGTCTGATCTATCGCGGCCTGAAGCCCGTTTACTGGTGTTCTCACTGCGTCACCGCTCTGGCTGAAGCGGAGATCGAGTACGCCGAGGATCCCTGCGACTCCATCTATGTGAAATTCCAGGTCACCGATGACAAGGGCGTCTTTGAAAAGATGGGCATCGACAAGTCCAGCGTCTACTTTGTCATCTGGACCACCACCACCTGGACCCTGCCCGGCAACTTGGCCATCTGTCTGGGCCCGGATTTTGACTACACCCTGGTCAAGGCAAACGGCGAGTATTACGTCATGGCCGAATACCTGGTTCCCGGCGTCATGGAAGCTGCCGGCATCACGGAATATGAAACCGTCGGTTCCTTCAAGGGTGCCGATATGGAGTATATGACCGCTGCCCATCCCTTCCTGCCCAGAGAGTCGCTGGTTATCGTCGGCGATCATGTCACGCTGGAAAGCGGTACCGGCTGCGTCCACACTGCGCCCGGCTTCGGCGTGGAGGACTTTGACGTCTGCAAGAAATATCCCCAGATCCAGATCGTTGTTCCCGTGGATGCCCACGGCTGCCAGACCGAGGAGGCCGGCGCTTTCGCAGGCATGCAGATTCTGGACTCCAACAAGCCCATCCTGGAGCAGCTGAAGAAGACCGGCCATCTCTTTGCCACCCAGCGCATGGTACACCAGTATCCCCACTGCTGGCGCTGCAAAAACCCGGTCATGTTCCGGGCTACTGAACAGTGGTTCTGCTCGGTGGACGCCATCAAGGACGAGGCCGTCAAGGCCATCGAGGACGTCCAGTGGATCCCCGAATGGGGCGAGGATCGCATCAAGAGCATGGTGGTCGCCAGAAACGACTGGTGCATCTCCCGTCAGCGCCGCTGGGGCGTGCCCATTCCCATCCTGTACTGCAAGGACTGCGGCAAGGCCATCATCGACGATGTGACCATCAAAGCCATCTCCGATCTGTTCCGGGCGGAGGGCTCCGACGCCTGGTATCTGAAGACCCCGGAACAGTTCCTGCCCGCGGATTATGCCTGCACCTGCGGCTGCAAGGAGTTCACCCAGGAGCAGGATATTCTGGACGTCTGGTTCGACTCCGGCTCCAGCCATGCGGCTGTTCTGGAGCAGCGGGACGATCTGTCCTGGCCCGCCGACCTCTATCTGGAGGGCGCCGACCAGTACCGCGGCTGGTTCCAGTCCTCGCTGCTGACCGCTGTTGCCTGCGGCCGCCCCGCCCCCTACAAGGCGGTCTGCACCCACGGCTGGGTGGTGGACGGCGAAGGCAAGGCCATGCATAAATCCACCGGAAACGGCATGGATCCCGCCGAAATTGTGAATCAGTACGGCGCGGACATCCTCCGGCTGTGGGTTGCCTCTTCCGATTATCACGCCGACATCCGCATCTCCAAGGAGATTCTGGGACAGCTGTCCGAGGCCTACCGCAAGATCCGCAACACCGCCCGCTATATGCTGGGCAACCTGAACGGCTTTAACCCCGACACCGACCGGGTGAGCGCCGATCAGCTGACCGAGCTGGACAAATGGGCCATGACCCGTCTGGACGACCTGATCGTCAGGGCCAAGGCCGGCTATGACGCCTTTGATTTCCATGTGGCCTTCCACGCCATCCACAATTTCTGTGTGGTGGATATGTCTTCTCTGTATCTGGACATCATCAAGGATCGCCTCTACTGCGAGAAGGCAGACAGTGTCCTGCGCCGGGCCGCGCAGACCGCCATGTACGACATTCTGGTGGCTCTGACCAGACTGGTGGCTCCGATTCTGGTGTTCACTGCCGAGGAAATCTGGCAGCATATCCCCGCTTCCAGCGGTCTGGATATGGAGAGCGTCTTCTATAACGATATGCCCGGGACCACCGGCATTCAGGTGCAGGATCCCGAGCTGTGGAACACCCTGATCGCCGTCCGGATGGATGTGCAGAAGGCATTGGAGCTGAAGCGGACTGCCAAGGAAATCGGCAAGTCGCTGGAAGCCAAAGTGGTGCTGACCTGCACCGAAGAGCTGTACCGTGCGCTGGAGCCTGTGTCCGAGACGCTGCCCGATCTGTTCATCGCTTCCCAGGTGGAGGTCGTGAAGGGTGAAGGCGGTGAGCTGCAGGGCGATACCGACGGCCTGTGGGTGACAGTATCCCGGGCTGAAGGCGAAAAGTGCGAGCGCTGCTGGAAGTTTGACGCCACCGTTGGCTCCGACAGCGAGCATCCCACCCTCTGCGCCCGCTGCGCCTCGCTTTTCGCAAGCGAAAAGCTGTAAGAATCCTCGCAGTCCAGAGAAACTGTGCCGTAAAACCCTGGCGGGTTTTGGACATCGGATTCTTGCGAGTGAATGCGATTCCGCTTTTGCCGGGGAGGAGCTTCTTCCCCGGCAAAAGCCTGTTATACTCCAACAGAAAGGCTGGGAAGAAGATGCTGCCGTATCTTGCGCTGCTGCTGTCCGCCGTACTGGTGGGCGTGGATCAGCTGCTGAAACTCTGGGCTTTGCGCAGCCTGAGGCCCATCGGAACCTATCCCATTATACAGAACATCCTGCATCTGACCTATGTTGAGAACCGCGGCGCCGCCTTCGGCATGATGGAAGGACAGAAATGGCTGCTGATCTGGGTCACCGCGCTGGTGTTGCTGCTGCTGATTTTCGTCATCCTCGGCGGCAAGGTGCGGGGGAATTTCCCGATGTTTACGCTGGCCGTGATTCTCGGGGGCGGCGTCGGGAATCTGATTGACCGCATATACCGTGGCTTTGTGGTCGATTATATTCATCTGAAAGTCATCAATTTTGCCGTTTTCAATTTTGCCGACATCTGTGTGACCCTGGGCACCGCCGCCCTGATCTGCTGGCTGCTGTTTGGACGCAGCCGGGAGGAAGCGGACGGGAAAAAGTCGGACTGAGCATGTTGTGAAAAGGCAAGGAGGCCCGATGCTGCAATTTACCGTGACGCCGGAGCAGGCCGGCTGCCGGCTGGATCAGCTGCTGCAGACCCTGCTGCCCGGTAAGACCCGTTCCGCCATCCAGAAGATGCTGGAGGAGGGACTGGTGCAGGCTGACGGAAAACCGGCAGCCAAGAGCCTGAAGCCGAAGGCGGGCTGCCTGCTGACGGTGGAGGAACCGGAGCCGGAGGAGCTCTCCGTGGAGCCGGAGGATCTGCCGCTGCCCATCGTCTACGAGGACGATGACCTGCTGGTGGTCAACAAGCCCAAGGGCATGGTGGTTCACCCCGCCCCCGGCAACTATACCGGCACCATGGTGAACGCTCTGCTGTTTCATTGCCGGGACTCTCTTTCCGGCATCAACGGCGTGATCCGGCCGGGCATTGTCCACCGGATCGACAAGGACACCTCCGGGCTGCTGATTGTGGCCAAAAACGACCGGGCCCATCAAGGACTGGCCGAGCAGATTCAGGCCCACAGCTTTGACCGGATCTATGAGGCCGTAGTGTACGGCCATGTCAGGGAGGACAGCGGCACCATCCGCAGCTGGATCGGCCGCCATCCCGAGGATCGCAAGAAAATGGCGGTGCTTCCTGCCGGTGCGCCCGGCGCAAGGGAGGCCGTCACCCATTACGAGGTCATTGCCCGCTATCCGGGCTTTACCCATATACGCTGCCGGCTGGAAACCGGCCGCACCCATCAGATTCGGGTGCACATGGCATCCCTGGGGCATCCGGTGGCCGGAGATCCGGTCTACGGCCCCAAAAAGGTGCTGACCCAGCTGGGCGGTCAGTGTCTTCATGCGAAATATATCGCCTTTACCCACCCGGTGACCGGAGAGCGGCTGGCCTTTGACAGCCCGCTGCCGGTCGTGTTTCAGGATTTTCTCCGCA